>NZ_JBHJVM010000004.1:263605-272070 GCF_042264825.1 Isoptericola sp. NPDC056134 | reverse complement strand
TGGAGGGGGGGGAGGGGAGGGGGGGAGCGGAGGAGGCGGGGCTCCTCCTGGGACTTTCGGAGGGATCGGCGCGGCGTGCGCCTCGGCTGCGGCTGCGCGAAGTGCGCTTCGTGTCGGGCATCACATCCATTCTGTCACTCGCCTCCGACACGCTTGCCCCGATCACGCGGTGGGTCCCAGAACCTGGACATCGCTTACCGCCGCGGGATCCCGCCGTCCGGCAGGACGGCGGGGCCCGCGACCGGCCCCACGACGGGGCCGGCGAGGCTGCGGTCAGCCCACCGCGACGCGGTCGGCGGGGTGCCCGTCGACGTCCTCGGCCGCGCCTTCCGTGCCCGCTGCGCCGGGGAGGCCCGTCTGGTCGAAGAACGCCAGCTCGTGCTCGCACGCCGCGCGGAACGCCGCCGCCATCCGGTCCCGGGTGGACGCGTCGGACGCCGCGGCGGCGCGGCGCAGGATCGCGACGGCCTCCCGCGTCGCGCCCGCGAACGCGTCGTCCGCGTAGGTGCCCAGCCACTCCGCGTACGGGTGGCCCGCGTGGTTGCGGGCGGCCAGCCGCTCCCCCACGTCCTGGTAGATCCAGTAGCAGGGCAGGACGGCGGCCACGAGGGTCGCGTAGTCGTCGCCGGCCGCGCGCAGGTGGTCGAGGTAGGCGGCCGTCGTGGCGCTGGCGGGCACGTCCTGCGGCTCCCCGCCCAGCCAGCGCGTGTGGAGGTCGAGCTCCGTCACCAGGGCGCCGTGCGCGCCACCGGCCCAGAACGCCTGCTCGGCCCGCGTGGGCGCGAGCTCGCTCGCCCGCGCGAGGCAGCGCGCGTAGTCGCGCAGGTAGAGCGCGTCCTGCTCCAGATAGGTGCGGAAGTGGTCGGGGTCGAGGGTCCCGTCGCCCAGCGACCGGACGAACGCCAGGTCGTCGATCGCGGCACGCACGTCCGCGGCGTCGTCCCACCACCGGGCGACGACGTCCTCCGCGCCCGCACCGGCCGCACGGGACGGCGCCTGGGGTTCCGCGCCGCCCGCGCGCAGCCCCACCAGGTGGTCGACGGGGCCGTTCCCGCCGCCGACGCGCAGGGCCTCCCCCGCCCGGATCGCCGCGGTCAGCCAGGCCTTCGTGCCGCGCAGCGCCTCCGCCCAGTCGCCCGTGCGCGCGTACCGGGCGGCCAGCCCGCTGGACAGCGAGCAGCCGGTGCCGTGGGTGGAGGTGCTGGTCAGGCGCGGGCCGGGGAGCTCCACGAGCACGCCCTGCGGGCCGACGAGGGCGTCCGGGGCGCCCTCCTCCCTCGCGTCCGGACGCGCGAGCAGGTGGCCGCCCTTCGCCACCACCAGGACCCCGTGCCGGGCGGCCAGCCGTCGCGCCTGCTCGAGGGCGGCGGGCCAGTCCGCGGCGGGGGGCTCCTGCGCGAGGACCGCGAGCTCGGGCAGGTTCGGCGTCACGACGTCCACCCGGCCGAGCAGGTCCCGCACGGCGTCCTCGGCCGCCGGGTCGAGCAGCCGGTCCCCGCTGGTCGCCACCATGACCGGGTCCAGGACGACGGCGGGGCGCGCGGTCGTGCCCGACCGGTCGGACGTGGCGTGCGACAGCGCGTCGAGCCACGCGGCCACCGCCCGGGCCACCGGGGCCGAGGCGAGCATCCCGATCTTCACGGCGTCGACGGTCACGTCGTCGGTGACGGCGTCGAGCTGCGCGGCGAGGAACGCGGCGGGCGGCAGGTGCACGTCGCGCACGCCGCGGGTGTTCTGCACGGTCAGAGCCGTGACGGCGGCCATCCCGTAGCCGCCCGCGGCCGCGATCGACTTGAGGTCGGCCTGGACGCCCGCGCCCCCGGACGGGTCGGACCCGGCGACCGCCAGGACGCGGGGCCGGCTGCCCGTCCGGAGCGCCCTCGTCGGCGACGAGACGGGAGCGGGGGCGGCGTGAGCAGGGGTGGTGCTGCCGGCGCGGCCGGCGGAGCTGTCTTCAGGTGCGCGCGCACTCATGTCGACATCCCTTCGCTAGTACGAGCTAGATCAGGTTCGACGGGTGTGTTCTCAGCGCCCGCCGGCCGGCCGTGACGAAGTCGCGGCGATGACCGGTCGGGACGCACCCCGTGTCGTGGCGCCCACCGTAGCCCAGGTCGGCACCGGCGGGTCCGGCGTCCCGCGCGGGTGCGTCGTTCCTGGCTCCGCCGTCGTCCGGGCGGCCGCCCGGGGCGAGACTGCAGGTCCCGGCCGACGCCGCGGTAGGGTGCGGGGGTGCCCGTGGTCGTCCGTCGTGTGCGCGAGCTCCTCGTCGCCGGCACGACGCTCAGCATCGCGGCCGCCGCCCACCTGCTGGCCGGCGGCGCGCTCCCCGGGGCACCCCTCGCCTGGCTCGTCGTCGCGGCGCTCACGGCGCCGCTCGCGGTGTGGACCGCGCGCCGCAGGCTGACCCTCCGGCGCCTCCTGCCGGCGATGGTCGCGCTGCAGCTCGTCCAGCACACGACGTTGTCCGTGCTCGGCGCGGCGGGCACGGGCGCTCCCTCGGCACCGCTCCCGACCCCGGGCACCACCCTGGACGGGCACGCGCTCCACGCCATGGGCCCGGGCTCCCTCGCGCCCGCGACGGGCGGCGGGCTGCTGCATCACGCGGGCGACGCCGGGACGACGTCCTGGATGCTCGCCGCGCACGCCGCCGCGGTGCTGCTCACCGCCCTGCTGCTCGCGGCGGGCGACCGGGCGGCCCTCACCGTCGTCGGGCACCTGCGGCACGTCGCGCTCCTCGTGCAGGAGCCGCCGGCGCTGCCGGTGGTCCGCGAGCCCGCCGTCGTCGTCGGGCGCACCTGGCGCCCCCACCCGGCCCGCGTCCGCCGGCGCACGCCCCCACGAGGACCCCCGCTGCTCCCGGGCGCCCTCGCGCGCGCCGCCTGACCCTGCCCTGGTCCGTCGTCGGACGGGGGCGGGTCCCTCGCCGTCCCACGACCGCCTGACACACCTGACAGCCAGGAGCAGAAGAACCCATGTCCAGGACCACCCCTGTCATCACCCGTGCCCTCCGCCCGCGCCGCCTCGTCGGCGCGGCCGCGCTCGCCCTCCCCGCCCTCGTGCTCGGCGCGACCGCCGCGTCCGCGCACGTGACCGTGACCCCCGACGCGGCCGAGGCCGGGTCGTACGCCACCCTCACCTTCAAGGTCCCGAACGAGTCCGCCGAGGCGTCGACCACCGCGGTGCAGGTCGACCTGCCCACCGACACCCCCTTCACCAGCGTGTCCGTCGAGCCCGTGCCGGGCTGGACCGCGAAGGTCACCCAGGCGCCCCTGCCCGAGCCCGTCGAGGTGCACGGCACCACCGTCACCGAGGCGCCGGCGAGCATCGAGTGGACCGCCGACGACGCCGACGCCGGCATCGCGCCGGGCGAGTTCCTCCGGTTCACCGTGTCGGCCGGCGCGGTCCCGGACGGCGTGGAGGAGATCGTCCTCCCCGCCACCCAGACCTACTCCGACGGCGAGGTCGTCGCCTGGGACCAGGAGGCGTCCGGCGACGCCGAGCCCGAGCTCCCGGCCCCCGTCCTGCAGGTCGTCCCGGCCGCCGAGGACGGCGCCCACGGCGCGGCGTCGGCGGCCGGTGCCGGCGACGCCGCCACGGACGCGCACACCGACGCGGCGGCCGAGGACGGCGGCTCCGGCACCCTCCCGCTCGCGCTCGGCGCCGCGGGCCTCGGGCTCGGGCTGGTCGGCGCCGTCACCGGCGTGACCGCCCTCGCCCGGACGCGCGCACGGGCCACCGGCACGGACGGCACGGAGCAGCGATGAGCGCGCCGGACGGCCGCCCCGCCGCGCGACGCGCCCTCGCCGCGGCCGGGTCCTTCGCGCTCGCCCTGGGCCTCGGCGCGGCCGGCGTCGTCGGCGCGGCGGGGCCCGCGAGCGCCCACAACGTCGTCGTCGGGACCTCGCCCGCCTCGGGGACGACCGTGACCGAGCCACCGGAGTCCGTCGACGTGACGTTCGACGACGTGGTGCTCGACCTGTCCGCCGAGGGCTCCAGCACGGTGATCACCGTGACGGACGCCGACGGCACGGACCACGCGACGGGGTGCCCCACGACGCAGGACCGCACCGTGTCCGTCCCCGTCGCGCTGGGCGAGGGCGGCGAGTACACGGTCGACTGGCGGATCGTGTCGGCCGACGGGCACCCCACCAGCGGCGAGTACTCGTTCACCTACGAGCCGCCCGCCGGGACCGAGGCGGCCCCCGCGGCGGACGCGACGCCGTGCGCCCCGGCCGGGGGCGCGGACGAGGCGTCCGACGGTGCCGCGGAGGGCGCGTCGGCCGCCGCGGACGCCGGGGGCGGCGACGCCTCCGAGCTGGTCGTGGTGCTCGGCATCGCAGGCGGCGTCGTCGTGCTCGCCGGCGCGGCGGTGCTGGTGGCGCTGCGGCTCGCCCGAAGTCGCGGCTGACGCGCCGCACCCCGCGACCTGTCAGGGCCAGGGCCGGAATGACCGCCGCGCCCTGGCCCTGACGGGTCGCCGTCGTGATGCTCCCGGGCGTCCGCGTCGTCGTCGGGTCGTCGTCGGTCGTCCCCGGACCCCGCCGGAGCCGCCTACGATGCCGAGCATGGATGCGGGGCAGATCGTCGGGATCGTGACGGGCCTGGTCGTGGTGGTCGTGCTGGTCACGGCGGTGGTCTTCTGGGCGGCACGACGCCGCAGGGCGGCG
The DNA here is from genome assembly GCF_042264825.1 of Isoptericola sp. NPDC056134. Taxonomy (NCBI): domain Bacteria; kingdom Bacillati; phylum Actinomycetota; class Actinomycetes; order Micrococcales; family Promicromonosporaceae; genus Isoptericola; species Isoptericola sp. NPDC056134. The sequence continues at coordinate 267,403 of NZ_JBHJVM010000004.1, read as the reverse complement.
CGCGGGCGGGCACAGGACCTCGAGGCGGAGCTGCAGCGCCTCGGCCTGGAGGCGGGCTCCGCCCTGGTGCGCGCGGACGAGCGGGCCCGCCTCGCGGAGGACGAGCTCGCCTTCGCCCAGGCGGAGCTCGGCGACCGGGAGACGCGCGAGCTCGCGCCCACGCTGCGGCGGGCACGCGAGCGCCTCTCCGAGGCGTTCCACCACAACCAGCTCCTGCACGACCACGTCCCGGACACCGACCAGCAGCGCCGGGAGTGGTCGGCGCGGATCGTCGACCTGTGCCGGTCGGCCGACGCGTCCTTGGACGAGCTCGACCGCGGGCTCGCCGCCCTGCGGCAGACGGTCCGCTCGACCCCCGACGCCGTCGACCGGGTCGACGCCGAGCTGGCCCGGGTGCGCGAGGCCGTGCCCGCGGCACGCGCCGACCTCGAGCGGCTGCGCGAGCAGTACGCCGAGCGGGCCCTGCTGCCCGTCGCGGACAACCCCGAGCAGGCGGAGCGCCTGCTCGAGTTCGCGGGTCGCAGCACGGCGGCGGCCCGCAAGCGCCTCACGACCCAGCAGGTCGCGGAGGCCGGTGCCGCGGCCCGCGCGGCGGAGGAGGCCGTGCGCCGCGCCGAGGGGCTGCTGCGCGCCGTCGACGACTACGAGGCCGAGGCGCTGCGCGCGGAGGCGGCGCTCGGCGCGATCGTGGCGGAGTCCCGTGCCGAGCTCGCCGTGGCGCGCGCGCTCCCGGCGGCCCAGCGGGCGGGGCGCATCGACGGCGCCGTCACCGCGCTCGAGGACGCCCTCTCGGCGCTGCCCGCCCCGGGCGACCCGGGCGACCCGGTGGGCTCCCTCACCCGCGTCCGGGAGGCCAACACCGCCCTCGACGACGCCGTGGCCGAGCGGGCGGAGCGCGACGAGCGCGCGCGCCGGGCGGCGTCGCGGCTCGGGCCCGCGCTCGACGACGCCGAGCGCCAGCTCGCGGCGGCGCGGTCCGTCGTCGACGACTACCGCGCCCCCGTGGGCCCCGACGCCCGCACGCGCCTGGCCGAGGCCGAGCGCGAGGTGGCGCAGGCCCGCGCCGCGGAGGACCCCGAGCGCGGGGTCGCCGCCGCCCGCCGGGGCGCCGCGCTCGCCGCGGAGGCCGCGACCCTGGCGCACCGCGACATCGCCCGGTCGGGCCAGGGGCAGCGCTGGGACGGCGGCTACAACGGCGGACCGGACGGGTACGGCGGGAGGTACGGCTGGCAGGGCGGCCGCCGCCCTGGTGGCCGGGGCGGCTCCGACGTCTTCGGCGCCGTCCTGGGCGGGATGGTGCTGGGCGGCATCCTCGACGACATCGGGGACATCGGGGACATCGGGGACATCTTCGACTGACGTCGACGGCGCCGCGGGGTACGCGCGGGGGACGACGGCGCAGGGACGACGGGCACGGGAGGGCGGATGACCACCACGGTGCGGCGGCGGGTGCGGGTGCACGGCCGCGTGCAGGGCGTCGGGTTCCGCTGGTCGACCCGCGAGGCGGCCCGCCGGGCGGGCGTGGGCGGGCTCGTGCGCAACCTCCCCGACGGGACGGTCGAGGCGGAGGTCGAGGGCACGCCCGACGCGGTGGAAGCGATGCTCGCGTTCCTGCGCGAGGGCCCGCCCGGGGCCCTCGTCACGGGGGTCGACGTCGAGGACGTGCCGTTGGTCGGCGAGACCGCCTTCGACGTCAGCGGCTGACGCCCCTCACGGTGGCCGGCACGCGCGCCGCCACGAGCTCGACGACGCCGGCCCGGGTGCGCGCGTGCTCCTCGATCGCGAGCCCCCGGTCGAGCACCCACTTCATCGGCCGGCGCAGGAAGTGCTCCCCGGCCAGCGGGACGCTCACCGCGTCCGCGAGCGCCTGCAGCGCCCGCACCGGCCATGCGCTCGAGGCGACGTGGTCGGCCAGCAGCAGCAGGCCCCCCGGGCGCAGCACCCGCGTCATCTCGGCGAGGGCCGCGCGCTCGTCGGCGATGCCGCACAACGAGAACGTGCACACGACGGTGTCGAACGCGGCGTCGGGCAGGTCGAGCGCCTGCGCGTCGCCGACGCGGAGGTCGGCGTCCGGGTCGATCCCGAGCCCCAGGCGGGCGGCGCGGCTCCGCGCGACGTCGAGCATCCCGGCGCTCTGGTCGACGCCCACGTAGCCGTCGGGCCGGGCGGTCACCGCGGGCGGGAGGTGTTCGAGGTTAAGCCCCGTGCCGACCGCGACCTCGAGGGTGCGGCCCTCGGCCAGCGCGCAGAGCCTCTCCCGCACGCCGGGGAACATGCGTCGCTCGGCGGCCGTGAACGCCCGGTCGTAGCCCGCGGACTCGCGGTCCCACCGCCGCCGCAGCCGCGCCGCACGCCCGCGCTCTGCGCGCCCGTGCTGCGCGCCGTCGTCGCTGGTCACCGCCCCAGGTTCCCACGGCCGCCGGGACCCGCGACAGGGCCGCGGACCACGTAGCATTTCGCAGGTGACGAGTCCCACCCATGCCCGACCCGCCCGACGCCGCGGCGCCGGCAGCGCGATCGTGGGCGGCGTCGGCGAGATCCTCATCACTCTCGGGGTGGTGCTCGGGCTGTTCGTCGTCTGGCAGCTGTGGTGGACGTCCGTCGAGGCCACGGCCCAGGCCCAGCAGGTCATGCAGGAGTTCGAGGCGACGCTGCCGCCCGCCAACCCCGAGCCCGCCGAGCTGCGCACGGACGACCCGCCGGTGCCCGACGCCGTCGGCTACGGGGAGACGATCGGCACGCTCATCGTGCCCGCCTGGTACGGCCTGACGAACAACGCGATGCCGATCGCGGAGGGCACCGGCATGGACGTGCTCGACCGGGCCATGGCGGGCCACTACGAGACGTCGCAGCAGGTGGGCGACATCGGCAACTTCGCGCTCGCCGGGCACCGGCGCACGCACGGCAACTCGTTCCGGCACGTCGACAAGCTGGAGGAGGGCGACCAGATCATCGTCGAGACGGCGAAGACCTGGTACGTCTACGAGGTCACCGACCACGAGATCGTCACGCCCGACCAGGTGGACGTCGTGGCGCCGGTGCCCCACCACCCGGACGAGAAGCCCACCGAGCGGCTGCTGACGCTCACCACGTGCCACTCGCTCACCCTGGGCGAGTACGGCAACGACCACCGCTGGATCACGTACGCGACCTTCGTCGGCTGGATGGACCGCGCCGACGGCACCCCCGACCAGGTGCGCTGACCGGTCCGCTGGAGCTGGAGACGACATGTACGCGTGGATCTTCCACCACCTGCCGGGCAACGTGTTCTGGCGCGTCCTGCAGTCGCTGGTGCTGGTCGCCGCCGTCGTGGCGGCCCTCTTCCTGTGGGTGTTCCCCGCGATCGCCCCGTACCTCACGCTGCTGGAGGGCGACCCCGCGGTGGGCTGACGCCCGGCCCGACCACTCAGCTGCTCGCGCGCACCACCAGCTCGGGGTCGAACAGCACCTCCTCGGGCGCCGACGCGGGGTCGTCGATCTCCCGCAGGAGGATCTCCGCGGCGGTGGTCCCGATGGCCTCGGCCGGCTGGCGCACCGTGGTCAGCGGGACGGCGCCGGTGGTCGCGAACGGGATGTCGTCGTAGCCCACGAGCGCGACGTCGTCCGGCACCCGCACCCCGCCGTCCAGCAGGGCGCGCACGAGGCCGAGGGCGTGCATGTCGTTGCCGGCCAGGACGGCGTCCGGTCGCCGGCCGGGGGGAGCCACGGCGAGGCGGGGGCCCCCCCCCCCCCCCCCCACCCCGCCCCCATCCCCCCAGCCCCCAAACCCCCACCCCGCCCCCCCCATTCCCCCCCCCC
>NZ_JBHJVM010000004.1:187497-263595 GCF_042264825.1 Isoptericola sp. NPDC056134 | reverse complement strand
AAAAGGGGCGCGAAGGAGAAAGGGGGCGGGAGGGTGGTTGTGGGCCGGGATGGTGTCGGGTCGCGGGCGGGGGCCCGCCGGGGCGATGCGGCGCCCCACCTCCGCGCCCTCGGCCATGCCCAGGTCCGCCGAGTGCACGACCTCCAGCGTCGCCCCCGCGGTGCCGTCCACGACCTCCTGCATCCCGGCGAGCCGCCGGCGGACCTGCTGCACCCGGGCCCGGCCGGTCGCCGCGAGCAGCCTGCGGCGGCCGCCGTCCACCAGGTGCTGCGCCGCGAGGCGGCCGCCCTCCCGGTGCCGCAGCGAGACGGTCGACAGCCGCCCGGCCGGGTCCTGCTGGTCGACCACCACGACGGGGCTGCCGCGGTCCTTGCGCGCCGTCAGCGCGACCATCTGCGCGTCGTGCGGGGCCACCACCATGCCGTCGAAGCGCAGCTGCTCGAACAGGGCGACGAGGCGCTCCTGCTGGTCGGGCGACTCGTGGGTGCTGCCCGTGACGAGGGTGAGGTCCGCGCCCGCGACCACGCGCTCGACGGCGGTCACGACGTCCGCGAAGAACGGGTTGGACGCGTTGATCACCGAGACGCCGACGATCCCGGACCGCTGCCAGCGCAGCTGCCGGGCCGACAGGCTCGGCACGAAGCCGAGCTGCTCCACGGCGGCCCGGATGCGCGCCGTCGTCGCCGGCGCCACCTTCTCCGGGCGGTTGAGGTAGTTGGAGACGGTCGCCGCCGACACGCCGACGTGCCGCGCGACGTCGTGGATGGTCACCACCGGGGCTCACCCGCCAGGACGGTGCGGTGCAGGATGGGCGGATGGACACGCGACCGACGCCCCGCGCCCCGCTGCGCTTCGGGGTCAAGCTGACGCAGGACGCCCCGGTCGACACCTTTCGCCAGGTCTGGCAGGTCGCCGACGAGGCCGGGTTCGACCACGTGTGGGTGATGGATCATCTCGCCTCCCTGGGCGCGGACGACGACCGTCCGATCTTCGACGCGTGGGCCATGCAGGCGGCGATGGCCGTGGCCACCTCGCGGGTGCGGATCGGCTGCATGGTGTCGGGCAACTCCTACCGCCACCCGGTGATGCTGGCCAAGCTGGCCACGACCGTCGACCACCTCTCGGGCGGCCGGCTGGAGCTCGGGATCGGCGCCGGCTGGAACGAGCACGAGCACACGATGTACGGGCTCGACCTCGGCACCGTGCGCGAGCGCATGGACCGGCTCGAGGAGTCGCTGCAGATCCTCACCTCGCTCTGGACCGAGCCGCGGACCACGTTCGACGGCGCGCACTACCGCCTGGCGGACGCGGTCGCCGAGCCGAAGCCCGTGCAGCGCCCGCACCCGCCGATCTGGGTGGGCGGTTCCGGGCCACGGCGCACCCTGCGGCTGGTGGCGCGGTTCGCCGACGCGTGGAACGACACGTCCAGCACGCCGGAGCAGGTGGCGGCGCTCGGCGAGGTGCTCGAGCGGCACTGCGCCGACGTCGGCCGGGACCCGGCCGAGATCCGGCGCACCGTGCAGCTGCGGCTGCGCGAGCACCCGCTCGCCGAGCTCCCGGGGCTGGTGGAGCGGTACGCCGCGGCGGGCGTGTCGGAGTTCGTGGTCGTGCTGTCCTCGGGCGAGGCGGCGCTGCGGGAGCTCGACGGCGTGGTCGCCGCGCTGCCCGCGCTGCGCGGCGCCGCCTGAGCCGGCCCGCACTACGCCGCGCCCGCCTGCGCGGCGTGCAGCGCGGCGTACCGGGCCCCGCGCCGCAGCAGCTCGTCGTGGCTGCCGACCTCGACGACGCGGCCGTGCTCGAGCACGACGATGCGGTCCGCCGCGCGCACCGTCGAGAGGCGGTGCGCGACGACCAGGGTCGTGCGGTCGCGCATGAGGCGGTCGAGGGCGTCCCGGACGACCGCCTCCGCCTCCGGGTCGAGCGCGCTGGTGGCCTCGTCGAGGAACAGGACGCGCGGGTCGCGCACCAGGGCCCGCGCGATGGCGAGGCGCTGGCGCTGGCCGCCCGACAGCCGGGCGCCGCGCTGCCCGACCACCGTGTCCCAGCCGTCCGGGAGCGCGTCGACGAACTCGAGGGCGTTGGCGTCGCGCAGGGCGGCGCGGACCCGGTCGTCGGTGGCGGCGTCGTCGTCCAGCCCGTATGCGACGTTCTCCCGGATCGTGCCCTCGAACAGCACCGACTCCTGCGGCACGACCGACACCCAGCGCCGCACGCTGCGCAGGTCGAGCCCGGCCATGTCCGCGCCGTCGAGCAGGAGACGGCCGGCGGTGGGCCGCACGAACCCGAGCACGAGGTTGAGCAGGGTCGACTTGCCGGAGCCGGACGGCCCGACGAAGGCGACCGTCTCCCCCTCCCGGACCTCGAGGTCGACGTCGTGCAGCGCGTCCTGCGTCGCGTCCGCGTACCGGTGCGACACGTGCTCCAGGCGCAGGTGCCCGCGCACCTCGTCGACGCGCCGGCGTCCCTCGTTGCGCTCGAGGTCGGGCTCCGCGAGCACCTCCGCGATCGAGCGCACCGACTCCACGCCGCGCGCGGTCACGGGCACGAGGTTGAGCACCTGGGTGAGCCCCTGGGTGAGGAGGCCGAAGTACGTCGACAGCAGCACCACCTCGCCGGGCGTGACGGGGATGAGCCCGGTGAGGGAGACGACGGCCGCGAGCACGAGGCAGCAGACGCCGAGCAGCTGCATCGCGACCCACGAGACGGACGCGACGCGCCCGTTGAGCAGGTCCAGCCGCAGGGCGGCGCGGCGCACCTCGTCGGCGCCGTCGGCGACGCGGGACACGGCCGTGCGCTCCAGGCCGTGGGCGCGCGTCACGGGGATGAGGGACGCCATCTCCCCCACCTGGGCCGAGAAGCCCTCGATCTCGCGGCGGAACTCCGCGTTGCGCGCCTGCGAGCGCCGCGACATCGTGCGCCGGATGACCAGCGCCGTCGGGATGGCGAGCGCGTAGACGGGCAGGAACTCGGGGACCTTCAGCGCCGTCATGGTGATCGCGCCGACCATCACCATCGCCGCCGACAGGAGGGGGTGCGTGACCTGCTGCAGCATGAGCTCGACGTTCTCGACGTCGCGCACGACCTTGCTCTGCACGACGGCGGAGCTGGCCCGGGAGTAGTAGCCGATGGACAGCTCCTGGAGCCGCTCGACCAGCGCGTTGCGCAGGGCGGCGCCCGTGTCGCGCACGACGGTCATGAAGCTCCGCGTGTACACGATGTGGTTCGGGTAGTTCTGCGCGAGGAGCACGACCGCCACGGCGAACCAGATCAGCACGGTCGTCACCGGCCCACCCTGGGCGACGACGTCGATCACGGCCCCCGTGATGACCGGCAGGAACCACAGGGGCGTCTCCTTCACCGCGAAGGCGAGGAGCGCCACCGTCATGCGGCGCGGCCGTGTGGCCAGCAGGCGCAGCAGCGAGCGCACCGGCCGTCGGCCGTCGAGGAGGGGCTGGTCGGACGTGCTGGCAAGGGCTTTCCGGCGCACGAATCGATTCTAGTCAGACCGGTCAGGCCCGTTCTCAGCGAGGCCCGTCGGGCCCGTAGGACCGCGACACGGTGGCAACGCGCACCTGATAGTCGGAGTACCAGGCGTCCCGGCCCCGCCGCTGCGCCACCACGTGCTCGGAGACCTGCTTCCACGCGGCGGCCGCGGCGTCATCGACCCAGTACGAGACCGTGATGCCCAGGCCGTCGCGGGCGGACTCGATGCCGAGGAAGCCCGGCTCGGCACGGGCGCGCTCCTCCATCCGTTCGGCCATGCGGGCGTACCCCTGGTCGCCCTCGGTGCGCAGCGACGTGAAGATGACGGCGGTGTAGGGCGGGGCGGGTGTGGTGGCGATCACGTCGGGATCGTAGCCGGCCCGCGGGCGTGACGACGAGTCCCTGCGGTCCTCGCCACAGTCGGGCCCAGACGGTCGGAGGGCGCCCGCACCGCGACTAATCTGATGCCGTGGCTACCTTCTCGAGCGTGACGCGCCAGCACATCCTCCGGGCGATCGAGGAGCACGACGACCGCGGCCCCGACGCCTTCGTCGGCGTCTACGGGTTCACGCCGACGCCCGGCCACACCTTCGTCCACGAGGAGCGCACGTACGACTCCAAGGCCGTGCTCGGCGTCGCGCACAAGTACGCCACGGGCGTCCCGGCGCGCGCCGAGGACCTCGTCGACGCCAAGTGCGACGACGCCGCCATCCTGCGCAAGCACGGCTTCGTGGCCACCGCCCCCGCGTCGGCCGCGCCGGCCACGGCCCGCAAGGCCGCCGCCCCGCGCCGCAAGGCCGCGAGCGCCCCGACCCGCAAGCCCGCCGCCCCGGAGCCCGAGCTCGCGATCTGCCCCACCTGCTTCACCGCGCTGCCCGCCACCGGCATCTGCGACGAGTGTGGCTGAGCCCCGCCCGCTGACCCGGCGGCCCGCGAACCCCGCACCCCCGCAGGCGCGGGTGCGGAGGGCTCGACAGCGGAGGGCTCGACAGCGGAGGGCTCAGCCGCCCTGCTGCCGCACGCGCGCGGCCTGCGCCGTCAGGTGCGTGCGCTCCGCGGTGCTCGTGGCCGCGTCGGCGGCCAGGGCGTAGCGCCGTGCCGCCTCGGCGAGGTCGCCCGCCCGCTCGTGCAGGAAGGCCGCAGCGGCGTCCCGGCGCGGGACGTCGGGCGGCAGGTCCTCGACCAGGCGCAGGCCGGCGAGCGGACCGTCCACGTGCCCGACGGCGACGGCGCGGTTGAGCTCCACCACCGGGTTGCGGGGCTCCAGCCGGACCAGCTCGTCGTACCACTCGAGGACCTGCGGCCAGTCCGTCTCCTCCGCCGTCGCCGCGTCGTCGTGGAGGGCGGCGATCGCCGCCTGCGCCTGGTACGGCCCGAGCCGGTCGCGGGCGAGGGCGCGCTGCAGCAGCGCGACCCCCTCCGCGATCGCCGTCGTGTCCCACCGGGAGCGGTCCTGCCGATCGAGCGGCACGAGCTCACCCGCCGCGGTCGTCCGGGCGTCGCGGCGGGCGTGGTGCAGCAGGAGGAGGGCCAGCAGGCCCGCGGCCTCGGCGTCGTCGGGGACGGCACCGACGAGCTGGCGCGTCAGCCGGATCGCCTCGGCCGCGAGGTCGACGCCGTCGGCCCGGCCCGTGGGCCCGCCCGTGAAGCCCTCGTTGAAGATCAGGTAGAGCACGCGCAGCACGGCGCGCACGTCCCCGGGCTCGCCGAACCGCTCCCCCGCCACCGTCCGCTTCGCGCGCGAGATGCGCTGCGCCATGGTCGCCTCCGGCACGAGGAACGCGCGGGCGACCTGCGCCGTCGTCAGCCCGCCGACCGCACGCAGGGTGAGGGCCACCGCCGAGGCCGGGGAGAGCGCCGGGTGGCAGCAGCGACTGAGCAGCAGCAGGGTGTCGTCGGCCTGCTCCGCCGGGCCGGGCGGGGGCTCGAGCGTCACGCGGATCTCGCGCTGCGCGCGGGACGACGCCGACCGGCGCGCGTCGACGAACTTGCGCCACGCGACCGTGACCAGCCACCCCTTGGGGTCCGACGGCGCGCCGCCCGGGGCGTCCCAGCGACGCACCGCCTCCAGGAGCGCCTCCTGGACGGCGTCCTCGGCCGTCGCGAAGTCGGCGCCCCGCCGGACGAGGACGCCGAGGACCTGGGGGCCCAGGTCTCTCAGCGCCTCGTCCCGGTCGGTCGGCGTCATCCGGTGACCTCGGCGTCGTCCGTGAGGAAGGGCCGCACCTCGATCCACTCGTGCAGCGGACGCCCCCCGGGGCCAGGGGCCGAGGACAGGTATGCCGCGGCCTCGTACGCCCGGTCCTGGGAGTCGACGTCGATCGCCATCCACCCGGCGATGAGGTCCTTGGTCTCGGCGAAGGGCCCGTCGGTGACCGGCGGCCGCCCCTCGCCGTCGTACCGCACGAAGTCCCCGCGCGGGGAGAGCGCCTGGGCGTCCACGAACTCGCCGCGCTCCTTGAGGTCCTCGATCATCCGGCCCATGAACTCCATGTGGGCGGTGACCTCGTCGGGCGTCCACCGGTCCATCGGCACGTCCGTGCCGGGCACCGGCTCCGGGATCCCGCGGTAGTGCTTCAGCAGCAGGTACTTGGCCATGGTCCACATCCTGTCGTCGCGGGCGGCGCCTGTCACCGCCGACACCCCAGGGACGGAGCCGCGCGCCGGTTCTCGACATCCGCCCGGGCCTCCGCTCCGGCGGCGCGGGTCAGCGGCCGAGCAGGCGCGACAGGAAGCCGCCCCCGGACCTCGTGGACGGCTCGTCGTCGTGACCGGGGCACCACTGGCCCGCGGGGACAGCGCGGCGGACGTCGTCGACGTGCTGGCCGCAGCCGTTCCAGGTCGTCTTGCCGCACGTCGTGCAGGTCACGGGATAACACACGGTGGGGGATCTCCTTCGGTGGTGCGGGGAGCCGCAGTCGCGGTGCGCTGGGCGGGAGGGTCGGGACAGGCGCCGGCTCAGGCCAGCGTGAGGAAGAGCTTCTCCAGCTCCTCGGTGGTCAGGCCGTCCTCGCCGGAGCCGGCGTCCGGGTCGGCGAGGCAGTCCTTCATCGCCGTCGAGATCACGGCGAAGCCGGCACGGTCCAGGGCGGCCGAGACGGCGGCGAGCTGGGTCACGACGTCGCGGCAGGAGCGCCCCTCCTCGACGGCCTCGATGACAGCGTTCAGCTGGCCGCGGGCGCGGCGCAGGCGGTTGGCGATGCGGCGCTGGGCGTCGCTGTCGGTGGTGAGCATCGGTCCTCCGTGTCGGGCGGGTGGCGGTGGGTCAGGCGTGGACGGGCACGACGAGCAGGTCCTCCGCCCGGTCGCCGAGGACGGCGCGCAGGGTGAGCGTCCCGCCGGAGAGCGAGGCGGAGTCGAACCCCGCCTGCGCGAGCACCCGGTGGGCGATCGCCGACCGCACGCCGGACGCGCACAGGACGCGCACGGGCCGTCCGGCGGCGGCCTCCCGGACCTCGGCGAGCCGGCCGCGCAGCTCGGTGTGCGGGACGAGCAGCGCGCCGGGCAGGTGCCCGGTCGCGACCTCCTGCGGGGTGCGCACGTCGAGCACCAGCGCCTCGGCGAGGACCGCGTGCACGTCCTGCGCGTACCAGAGCCGCAGGGTGCCGTCGAGCACGTTGGAGCCGACCATCCCGGCGAGGTTGACCGCGTCCTTCGCCTGCCCGTACGGCGGGGCGTACGCGAGGTCGAGGTCGACGAGGTCGCCCACGGTCATGCGGGCGCGGAGCGCCGTGGCCAGCACGTCGACGCGCTTGTCGACGCCGTCGCGCCCCACGGCCTGGGCACCGAGCAGCAGCCCGTCGTCCGGGCGCACGTGCAGCACGAGGTGCACCTGGCCGGCGCCGGGGAAGTACCCGGCGTGCTGGTGGGGGTGCAGGTGCAACGTGCGGTAGGCGATCCCGGCGGCGTCGAGCGCCGCGCGGTTCGCGCCCGTCGTGGCCGCGGTCAGCTCGCCGACCCGCACGATCGCCGTGCCCAGCGGCGCCGGCAGGGGGCGGGCCGTGCCCGGGCGGACGACGTCGTCGGCGACCAGGCGGCCCGCACGGTTGGCGGGGCCGGCCAGGGCCACCGGGCGCCTGAGGCCCGTGACGGCGTCGGGCTGCACGACCGCGTCGCCCACCGCCCACACGCCCGGTGCGGAGGTGCGGCCGTGCTCGTCGACGACGATCGCGCCGCGCTCGCACTCCAGCCCGGCGGCCTCGAACGTCTCCGTGTCCGGTCGGACACCCACGGACAGCACCACGACGTCGGCCGGCACCCGGGCGCCGTCGCCCAGCACGACGACGTCCTCGTCGGGCCCGCCCTCGACGGCCTCGGCGGCCACCCCCGTCCGCACGGTCACGCCGAGGCGGCGCAGCTCCTGGGTGACGGGGTGCGCGACCTCGTCCTCCAGCGGCGGCAGCACGTGCGGGCCGAGCTCGACGAGGGTGACCTCGAGACCGGCGGAGGCGAGCACCTCGGCGGCCTCGACGCCGATGAACCCGGCGCCGAGCACGACGGCGCGGCGTGCCCCGTCCTGAACCCGCGCCCGCAGCGTCCGGGCGTCGTCGACGGTGCGCAGCGTGCGCACCCGCGCGGAGCCGAGCCCGTCGATCGGCGGGCGCACGGCGCGCGCGCCCGGCGACAGCACGAGGGCGTCGTACGGCAGCTCGACGACGCCGTCGGCGGTGGTCGCGGTGACGACGCGCCGGTCGGTGTCCAGGGTGGTCACGTCGTGGCCGGTGCGGACGTCGAGTGCGAGGGACGCACGCAGGGACTCCGGGGTCTGCACGAGGAGCCGGTCCGCGTCGGGGATCTCGCCGCCCACGTGGTACGGGAGGCCGCAGTTCGCGAACGAGACGTGCGCCCCGCGCTCGAGCACGACGATCTCGGCCGACTCGTCGAGGCGCCGGGCACGGGCGGCGAAGCTCATGCCGCCGGCCACTCCCCCGACGACGACGATCCGCCGGCGGGCGGGCGGGGCGACGGCGATCGGCGCGGTGCTGCTGTCGGTCATGGGCCGAGAATACCCCGGGGGGTATTGCGTGTGCCAATCCGCTGGTCAGCGCCGCGCGCGCCGCGCACCGACGTTCAGGCCTCCCCGTCGCGCTCCGCGTCCCGCGCGGACAACGGGGTCGCCACGTCCTCCAGGGAGCGCCGCTCGGCGCCGACGCCGAGGAACATCGCCACCACCCCGCCCGCGACCATCAGCGCGGCGCCGACGTAGTACCCCACCGCGATGCCGGAGATGTCCTGCGCCTGGCTCGCCGACTCGATCAGCCGCCCGAACAGCAGCGGCCCGGTGATGCCGCCGACGGCGGTGCCGATCGCGTAGAAGAACGCGATGCACAGCGCCCGGGTCTCCATCGGGAAGACCTCGCTCGCCGTGAGGTACGCGGAGCTCGCCCCCGCCGACGCGACGAAGAAGACCGCCATCCCGAAGAACGTCAGCGTCCACGCCGTGAGGCCGCCGAGCATCAGGCCCGCGACGGCGAGCAGGACCCCGGAGACGATGTACGTCCCGGAGATCATCCGCACCCGCCCCACCTTGTCGAAGAAGGGGCCGAGGACGAGCGCCCCGAGGAAGTTGCTCACCGCGAAGAGCGCGATGTACGCGCCGGTCTGCCCCACCCCGAGGAACGTCTGCAGCGTGTCGCCGAACGTGAAGAAGAACGCGTTGTAGAGGAACGCCTGCCCCACGAACAGCGCGAGGCACAGCACCGTGCGCCGCGGGTACTCGGCGAACACGGTGCGCGCGACCCGCGCGAGGCTCACCGTGTGCCGCTGCTTGACCGTGAGCGAGCCCTCGGGCTCCGCCAGCTCCACGCCGTCCTCCTCGGCCACCCGCCGCTCGATGTCGGACACGATCCGCTCGCTGTCCCGCTCGCGCCCGTGGATGAACAGCCACCGCGGGCTCTCCGGCACGTTGCGCCGGACGAACAGGACGCACAGCCCGAGCACGGCCCCGAGCGCGAAGCACAGGCGCCACCCGAGCCAGGCCGGGATCAGCTCGGGGTTCAGCAGCGGGATGGTCAGCAGGGCGCCGCCCGCGGCGCCGAGCCAGTACGACCCGTTGATGGCGATGTCGATCCGGCCGCGGTACTTCGCGGGGATCAGCTCGTCGATCGCCGAGTTCACCGCCGCGTACTCGCCCCCGATGCCCAGCCCGGTGACGAACCGCATCGCGAAGTAGTACAGCGGGTTCATCGAGAACGCCGTGAGCACGGTGCCCGTGAGGTACACGAGCAGCGTGAGGATGAACAGCCGCTTGCGGCCGAACCGGTCGGTGAGCTGGCCGAACACGAGGGCCCCGAGGCACGACCCCGTGACGTAGACGGCGCCCGCCAGCCCGATGTCCGCGCTCGTCAGGCCGAGGCCGGTGTCGCCCTTGAGCGCGTCGGACAGGTTGCCGACGATCGTCACCTCGAGGCCGTCGAGGATCCACACCGTGCCCAGCCCGACGACGATCATCCAGTGCCACCGCGCCCACGGGAGCCGGTCGAGCCGGGCGGGGATGTCGGTGGTGATGGTCCGCAGCGTCGTCGCGCCGCCCTGGGTGGAAGGCATGCTCCGTCGTACGCCGCCCCCGGGATGCACGCACGACGACGGCTCATGCTTTGGTCCACATGGTTGCTCACCCGAACGGACCACGGGTCCAGCGCGCCCGTACGTGAGGAGACCGACCACCGTGGGCATCGCCGCCGCGGCCCGGTACGTCTCGACGTCCGACGCGAAGGGCAAGGTCGCCGTCACCGGCCTCGGCACGCCGAACCAGATGCGGGAGTACGTCGAGGACGGCACGGTCACCGAGTTCGCGCTCTGGAACCCGGAGGACCTCGGCTACCTCGCCGCGTTCGCCGCCGACGCCATGGTCGAGGGCACCATCACCGGGGCCGAGGGCGACTCCTTCACCGCGGGCAAGCTCGGCGACTTCACCGTCGACGCCGACGCGACCGTGCTGCTCGGCGACCCTACCGCTTCACCAAGGACAACATCGACGACTTCGACTTCTGACACCCGCCACCGAGGACGGTCCGCCCACGCCCGGTAGGTTGGCGGCGTGGACGGACCGGGCGGGGCAGACGACGACGCGGCGCCCCGGCGCGGCTACGCGAAGGGCGCGGCGCGCCGGGCGCAGATCCTGGACCAGGTGCTGCGGATGGTCGCGGAGCACGGGGTGGACGCGTCCTCGCTCCGGTCGGTGGCCGACGCCGTCGGCGTCTCGCACGCCACGCTGCGGCACTACTTCCCCTCGCGCGACGACCTGCTCGTGGCCGTCTACCACGAGCACGAGGTCCAGCGGGGCGACGCCGGCGGCCCGCCCACGTCGGCGGTCGGCGGGATGCGCGAGAGCGCCGTCCTCAACCGCGAGGTGCCCGGGCTCGTCCAGCTCTACACGACGCTCGCGGGCGACGCCGCGAGCGAGGGCCACCCGGTGACCCGCGAGTTCTTCCGCGAGCGCTTCGCGCGCCTGCGGGCCGAGCTGTCCGACCGGGTCCGCGCCGACCAGGAGGCGGGGCGCATCGACCCCGCCGTCGACGCCGGCGACCTCGCCGCGCTGGCGATCGCCGCATCCGACGGGATCCAGGTGCAGTGGCTGCTGGACCCCGACGCCGTGGACGGCGCGCGCGTGCTCGAGCTCCTCGAGCGGCTGGTGCCGCCGCCTCCTCCCGCGTCCTGACATGACGAGGGGCCGGGTCCGCAGGACCCGGCCCCCCGTCGCGGGTGACGTCAGAAGGTCGACGCCGCCGGGTCGAAGTCCTCCGCCAGCGGCGGCGGCGCGTCGACCGTGGACGCGACGTCGACCGCCGCCCCGGACTCCGCGGCGTCGCGGATCGCGAGGAGCACGTCGAGCACGTGCAGCGCGACCGCGCCGGAGGCCCGCTCGGGGCGCCCCTCACGGATCGCGCGCGCCAGCTCGACGACGCCGGTGCCGCGGCCCCAGGTGGAGCCGGTCGCGGCGACCGTCTCGGGCTCCTCCTGCCCGTACCGCCACAGGGTCGAGTCGCCGTCGAACACGTTCGGGTCGGGCAGCACGATGGTGCCCGTCGTGCCGTTGATCTCGACGAACCCGGCGCGCGGCAGCGCGTGCTGGAACGAGAACGTCGACTGGGCCGACTGCCCGCCCCGGAACTGGATCAGCGCCGCGTGGTGGGTCGGCACCTCCACGGGGAAGGTCGCCCCGGCGCGCGGGCCGGACGCGATCGTGCGCTTCTCGAGCGACTTCGACGACACGGCCTGCACGCGGGCCGCCGCACCGAGGGCGTGCACGAGGGTCGTGACGTAGTACGGCCCCATGTCGAACAGCGGCCCGGCACCCGTCGCGTAGAGGAAGTCGGGGTCCGGGTGCCACGCCTCCGGGCCGGGGACGTGGAACATCGTCGTCGCCGTCAGCGGCTCGCCGATGTCCCCGCGGGCGATGGCCCGCAGCGCGGACTGGATGCCCGCGCCGAGGACGGTGTCCGGGGCGCACGCGACACGCAGCCCCTTCGCCTCGGCGGCCGCCAGCAGCGCGGCGGCCGACGCGTGGTCGGTCGCGATCGGCTTCTCGCTCCACACGTGCTTGCCGGCCGCGACGATCTGGTGCCCGACCTCGGCGTGCACCGCCGGGATGGTCAGGTTGACGACGATCTCGATGTCGTCGCGGGCCAGCAGCTCCTCCACCGTGCCCGACGACGCGACGCCGTAGGCCTCGGCCTGCGCGCGAGCCCGGTCGAGCAGCACGTCGGCCACCATCCGGACCTCGACGTCGGCGAACTGCGTGAGGTTCTCGAGGTACTGCGTCGAGATGTTCCCGGCACCGACGATGCCGACGCCCACGCGGCTCACTTGTCGTTCTCCTGCAGCCAGGCGAGGGACGCGGCGACGCCCTCGAAGACGTCGCCCGCGTAGGAGTCGAACTCCACGACCCGGATGGCCTGCGGCGCGGCGGCGAGGATCGCCGGCACGTCGACGTCACCCTGGCCGGCGGGGACCTGGTTCTCGTAGGCGGCCTTGAGCGCGGGCGGCACCTCGAGCGCGCTCTCGCTGGAGGGCAGCACGGTCGCGATGTCGCCGGACACCTCGCCGTCCTTGACGTGGATCGCGACGACGCGGTCGCCGAGCGTCTTGAGCACGGCCGGGGCGTCGGCGCCGCCGACGGTGGCCCAGAACGTGTCGACCTCGAGCACGGCCTCCGGGTCGAGCTGCTCGGCGAAGATCTCGAAGACCGGCCGGCCGTCGACCTTGTTCGTGAACTCCCACTGGTGGTTGTGGTAGCCGAAGCGCAGGCCGTGGCCGGCCGCCCGGACGGTCAGCTCGTTGACGCGGTCGGCGAGCTTCTTCGCGTCGTCCGCCGTCTGCCACCGCTCGGTCGGGACGAACGGGTCGATGACGATGCCGATGCCGAGGCGGGCGGCGGCCTCGAAGACGACGTCGGGCTCGGCGACGTCGATGACGGCGGCGTGGCCGGACGGCGCGGCGAGCCCCGTGGCGGCGAAGGCGCGCTCGAAGTCGGCGACGCGCTCGACGAACGCGTACGGCTCGACGTGCTCGTACCCGATCTCGCGGACGCGCGCGACGGCGGCGTCCAGGTCGGCGGCGATGGCATCCCGCAGCGAGTACAGCTGCACGGACGTGATGGGCATCTGGGGGCTCCTTCGCGTGGTCTGCGGTCCGACTTCCGTCGATGCCCGTACAGAAGTACGCCGCACCGCGCCGGAAGCCGTGGACGAGCCTACCCCCAAAACCTCACAGTGGAAGGTTTCTCTTCCGATCTCAGTGCCGATGAGTTCTCCCGACCGACCCGGTCTCCCCCGTGAGCCGGCCGACCGTCCAGCGCCGGACGACCTCCGGAGGACACCATGGGACTCATCCACCTCGAGCTGTTCGCCACCCTCGACCTGGTCGCCCAGGCCCCGGGCGGCCCCGACGAGGACCCGCAGGGCTTCCCGTTCGGAGGCTGGCAGGCCCCGCTCATCGACGAGGTCGCCGGCGAGCAGATCGACGCCGCCTACGGCGAGGGGACGGACGCCCTCCTCCTGGGCCGGCGGACCTACGACATCTTCGCGGGCTTCTGGCCGCACCAGAGCGGCGACGGCCAGGACGGCGACATCGCGACCCTCTTCAACAGCATCCCGAAGTACGTCGCCTCTCGCGGCAACCCCGACCTCTCCTGGGCCGGCTCCACCCAGCTCGGCCCGGACCTGCCCGCCGCCGTGCGGGAGATCCGCGACCGGCACGAGCACGTCCGCGTCGTCGGGAGCCTCGATCTCGTGCAGACGCTCCTGCACGAGAAGCTGTTCGACCGCATCGACCTCTGGGTCCACCCCATCGTCCTGGGGGTCGGCAAGAAGGTCTTCGACGGCGGGGAGGTGCCCACGAACCTCCGGCTCCTCGAACCTCCCGTCGCCGGCCCCAGCGGCACCGTGTACCTCCACTACGGCCTCGCCGACGGCGTGCCCGCGACCGGCGACATGGCGGCACCCGACCGCGGCGCCTGACGACCGCCGTCCTCGCCGGTCTCAGTCCTGCGGCGGGCGCCGCATCCGCTTGACGCCCGCGCGACGCTTCTTCGCGTCGATGCGCCGCTGGGCCGACCCCCGGGTCGGGCGCGTCGGGCGCCGGCTCGGCCCGGGCGGCGCGAGCGCGTCGGCGACGAGCGCGGCCAGCCGGGTCCGGGCGGCGTCGCGGTTGCGCAGCTGCGCGCGGTGCTCGGACGCCACGACGGTCAGCACGCCGTCGGGCGCCCGCCGTCCGAGCCGCTCGAGGATCCGTGCGCGCTGGGTCTCGGTGAGGACCCGCGACGCCGTGACGTCCCACGACAGCTCGACGCGCGAGTCGGTCGTGTTCACGCCCTGACCCCCCGGCCCCGAGGAGCGCGAGAAGCGCCAGGACAGCTCCGCCTCGGGAAGGACGAGAGCTGGCGTCACGCGCAGGCCGCTTCGGGCGTGGTCGGGCATCCGACCATCATGCCCGGCACGCGTCCGCGGGGCGTCGCCGGTCACGTCGCCGCGGTGCGCCAACCGGTCCTCACCCCGCTCGCACGCGGGTCGGTTCGCGCTACGCCAGGACCAGGTCCGTGCCGTCGGCCGGATGGTCGGCCAGCGCGACGCTGCGGATCGCCGGGTCGTCGTAGGTGTTCCAGTAGTACGTCGAGGTCTGGGAGGAGAAGAGCCCCGTGTAGATCGTGATCTCGAACTCGCCCGAGCCCATCGCAGCGCAGCCATCGACCATCGCCACCTGCTGCAGGGTGTGGAAGGCGCGGCTGACGTTCTCCGTCTCGCTCTCCCTGGAAGGGTAGTGCGCGTTGACGTACGCCGCGCGGACGAACCGGGACGGCGAGTAGTAGTCGCCGGGGATCCCGCGCATGTGCGAACCCGACCCGAACGGGCTGAGGACCGCCCTGCCCAGCGCGACGTCCTGAGGGAACTCCGGCGAGGTGTTGAGGTAGTTGCGCAGGTTCTCGTGGTGCCAGGCGAACCCGGGCTGGTTCGTCAGCACGTCGACGTCGTCGTCGAACACGTGCATGCCGTCGCTCGTGTGCTCCACCACGATCGCCCGCGTGCCGTCGCCGACGATCCAGTGGAGCAGCGAGCTGGGGTACCTGTCGTTGATCGGCCGGTCGACGATCACCACGTCCGCGAGCGCGGCCTCGACCTCGTCCACGCTCGCGAACTGCGAGCACACCCACAGGGGGAACTCGAACGCGGCGACGTTGACGGCGACGTCCACCGGGGCGGGGGCGTAGGCCGCGTATCCCGGGAAGTTGAGCCCTGCGACCGCCAGCCCCACGTCGTTCCCGCAGTCGAAGTAGAGCGGCGTCGACTCTTCCACGATGCCCATGCCGATGGTGGCGTGCTTGATGTCGGGGACCGCACCGAACGGTGAGCTCGGCGCGAAACCTGTGGGCGTCATCACCACCTGCTGCCCGTAGCCGCTGGTCCAGTCGAGGTTTCGCGCCAGGTAGACGCTGCCGTGGCCGTCCGAGAACCGGATTCCCGTGCACATGTCGTGTTTCCCATCGTCGTGCCGATACGACGTGCCTGAGGCGTGCTCGCCCACGCCGTGTCCCGCCCCGTCTCGTGGCCATCGTGACCCGCTGCGGACATGCGCGCCCGTGGGGCGATGCACGGGGCCGCAGACGCGTCCGTCCGGTGGCGGCGTCAGGACACGTCGGCAGCAGGTCCGGCGGAAGCGAGTGTCGGCAGCCTGTACCGGGCGTACGAGCCCACGTGGATCGCGTGCAGCCCGCCCACGACGGCGGCGGGGATCAGGTACTGCCGCAGCTCGCCGTCGATGACGAAGAAATCGTCGATTTCGTCCGGGTCGTACGTACGCCGTTCGCCACGAGAGGTCGAGAGGTAGACCTTCCAGGTCGCGCCGGCGCGCGTGGTCGTCGTCTTCACCTGGACCCGGCGCGTGCCGGACCGGGTCGTCACGAGCAGGTCGTAGCGAGCAGGTTCGAGCGGCCACGAGACATCGGCGCCGCACAGGGTGAACCACGCTGCGGCGAGGAGCGACCCCGCACGGTCGAGGCGAGCGATATCGGGCCGCGGAGCATCTTTCACATCGACGTCCGACGTCGTGAGGTGGTCGGTATCCAGGCCGAGCCGCGCGGCGTGCCCCTTCGCCGTGACGATCCCGGACCCACCCCTGAGACCCAGTCGAACGGCGACATCCGTCCACATGGTCGCCTCGCGGACCGCCGTCATCAGTTCGCCCTCGGTCCACCCGCGCTGCCCGGTGAAGTGGCGGTAGTCGAGGCCGAGCGCGTCCGCGCGCCCCCGCACCGATCTCATCGACCCTGCCGACCTGCCCGACATCCCGAGCTCTCGAAGGGTCCCGCGCCATGACCGCGCGCTCGCGACGGCCTCGGCGAGCTGCTCGTCGGTGTACCGGCGTTGCCGTCCCCTGGGAGGACCGTAGGGCGCGGGACCGACGGGGACCGCAGGGCCGACCGACGCGAACGACGAGAGGCTCGGACCACCTCCGGTCCGAGCCTCTCGTTCGCGTGCTGGTCGGGCTGACAGGATTTGAACCTGCGACCCCCTGGAGAGATTGGGGCCGGTCCGGCGAGGTCCGGTCACGTTCCGGATCGAACCGTATAGTGCTGGTGACCTGCATCTTCTTGGTCTCACCGATGGCTGATCCGGACCGGTCGAGACCGGTACCGGCCGAGGGTTTCTGGACGGTTTGTGGCCTGTCCGCACCAATCTGCCGGAACGACCCCACATCCGGGTCGAATCGCGTACGGGACTGCTGCACGGATAGGTGACACCTGACCTGTGGTGCCTGCGGGTGCTGCTGGAAGGATGTGTCCCGTGCCCAGACCCCATCCCAAGGAGTTCCTTCCGCGACGACGTCGTGGCGATCGCCCGCCAGGGAGAGACCCCGATCAAGCAGGTCGCGAAGGACTTCGGAATCAGCGAGTAAGGTCCGGGCGACAGGTCAGTCGCGGAGCGAGGCGAAACGCAACCTCAAGGCGAAGCTCGCGCGCAAGCAGCTCGCTTCCGGCAGCGGTGACCTGACCGCCGATTCGTCGTTCACTGTCCTCGCCGAGGCATGGCTTGAGCATCTGGACGAGACGAACAAGCTCGCCGTCTCCACGCGGTACCGCTACGAACGCGACCTGCGCACGCTCGTCCTGCCGGCTACGGCCGTCGAAATCGCGGAAGATCGTGACCGCCGTGATCCGGCCGGTGTCGGACTCTTCGTAGCGGGTGTCGCCGTGCGTGCCGATCGGGATTCGAGGTCGAGCCACGACCGATCACCGCAATCCTGTCGTCGGCGACGTGCCCGCCGACATTTCACGGCACTGGGACAGCCACGACCTGACGTCGGAGGCGGCGTAACGCAGGTGGTTACCGATCTTGTACTCGACCGGGCCCTCGCCCTTGATGCGCCAGTCCTTGATCGTCTTGACCGGCACCCCGATGAGATCCGAGAGGTCGCCGATGCTCATGAGCGGCTCGAGCCCGCCGCGAGGCGTGATGGAAGCGGTCATGCACGTCAGGTGTGCGACCCGCTCCACCCGCGCCAGACCGACTCGGACCTGAGGCCGGGGCCGGCACCGCGAACCACCGTCTCCGGGCGGGCCGGCGAGGGGTTTCTGGACTGTTTCTGGACGGTTGGCCATGTCTGGCGACCTCTCACTCTGGGTCACCAGCACTCTCCGGAAACGAAACTGGTCCCTGACCTGCTCATTCGCAGGTCAGAGACCAAGTCACGACGTCGGGCTGACAGGATTTGAACCTGCGACCCCCTGACCCCCAGTCAGGTGCGCTACCAAGCTGCGCCACAGCCCGTCGACCCCACACGTGGCACCGTGGTGCCACCCGCAGGGCCGACCGAAATACTACCCCAGGTCGGACACTGCTCCTGCATCGACGCGGGCACCGCCGACCGAGGCCTTCCGGACGTCACCGAGCACCCGCGCGGTGGCCAGCGCGGCGGCGGCGGCCTCGTACCCCTTGTCCTCGCGCGAGCCGTCCAGCCCGGCGCGGTCGAGGGCCTGCTGCTCGTCGTCGCACGTCAGGAGGCCGAACCCCACGGGCACGGTGTGGTCGAGCGCCACCCGGCTCAACCCGTCGGTCGCGGCCGCGCACACGTAGTCGAAGTGCGGTGTGCCGCCGCGGATCACGACGCCCAGCGCGACGACGGCGTCATACCCGGAGGCCGCGAGCGCCTGGGCGGCCACGGGCAGCTCGAACGAGCCGGGCACTCGCACGACGCGCGGCTCCGCGACCGCGTGGTCGGCGCAGGCGCGCAGCGCGCCGTCGAGCAGACCGTCCATGACGACCTGGTGCCAGCTCGCCGCGACGACGGCGACGCGGAGGTCGGAGCAGTCGACGGGCGCGGCGGCGGGGGCGCCGGCGCCGCTCATCGGGCCGCTCCGGCGACGATCGGGGCGGTCGGGGTGCGGTCCATCGTGGTTCCTCCGGTGTCGTGCGGGATGTCGTGCGGGATGTCGTGCAGGGCGTCGGACACGTGGGGCAGGTCGTGCCCCATGCGGTCGCGCTTGGTGCGCAGGTACCCCAGCGTGCGCGGGTGGGCGGGCAGGACGAGGGGCAGCCGCTCGACGACGGCCGCTCCCCCGGCGACGAGGCCGTCGACCTTGGCGGGGTTGTTGGTCAGCAGGCGCACGCCGGGTACCCCGAGGTCGCGCAGCACGTGAGCGGCGGCGGTGTAGTCGCGGGCGTCGGCGGGCAGCCCCTGGTCGAGGTTGGCGTCGACGGTGTCCCGGCCGCCGTCCTGCAGGGCGTAGGCGGCGAGCTTGGCGGCCAGGCCGATCCCCCGCCCCTCGTGCCCGCGCAGGTAGACGACGACGCCGCGGCCGGCCTCGGCGACCCGGCGCAGCGACTCGTCGAGCTGCGGCCCGCAGTCGCACCGGAGGCTGCCGAACGCGTCACCCGTCAGGCACTCGGAGTGCACGCGCGCGAGCACCGGCCCGTGCGCCGGGTCCGCGAGGGAGTCGAGGTGCCCGGCCACCAGCGCCACGTGCTCGTCGCCCGTGCGGGTGTCCCGGTAGGCGACGGCGACGAGGTCGCCGTGCCGGGTGGGCAGGGTCGTGACGGCGACGCGCTCGACGAGGATCTCGGTGGCGCGCCGGTAGGCGGCGAGGTCGGCCACGCTGATCAGGGCGAGGCCGTGCTCGGCCGCGAACTCCCGCAGCGCGGGCAGCCGCATCATCGTGCCGTCGTCGTGCACGAGCTCGGCGAGCACCCCGGCCTCGCCCCGCCCGGCCAGCCGCGCGAGGTCGACCGCGGCCTCGGTGTGCCCGCGTCGCTCCAGGACGCCGCCGGGGCGCGCCCGCAGCGGCAGCACGTGCCCGGGCCGGGTGAGGTCCGCTGGCACCGCCTTCGGGTCGGCGAGCAGGCGTGCGGTGCGGGCGCGGTCGGCGCCGGAGATGCCGGTCGAGACGCCCGTGGCGGCGTCGACCGTCACCGTGTACGCCGTGCGGTAGGCGTCCTCGTTCGCCTCGACCATGAGGGGCAGCCCGAGCCGGTCGAGCGAGTCCCCCGCCACGCCCACGCACACGAGGCCGCTCGTGTGCCGCACGAGGAAGCCCATGAGCTCCGGCGTCGCGGCGTCGGCGGCGAGGATGAGGTCGCCCTCGTTCTCCCGGTCCGCGTCGTCCGCGACGACGACGGGGCGGCCCGCCGCGACGTCGTCGATCGCCCGCGCCACGCGCTCGACGGCGCCGCTCATCGTGCCGCCACCGTCGCCGCGAGGTGCCGCTCGACGTACTTGCTCAGCACGTCGACCTCGAGGTTGACCCGCTCTCCGACGGCGCGGGAGCCGAGCGTCGTGCGGGCCCTGGTCTCGGGGATGAGGCTCACGGTGAACGCGTCGTCGCGGACGTCCACGACGGTGAGGCTCACGCCGTCGACGGCGATCGAGCCCTGCGCCACCACGTACCGCGCCAGCGCCGGGGGCAGCGCGACGTCGACGACCTCCCACTGCGTGCCCGGCGTGCGGGCGAGCACCGTCCCGACGCCGTCGACGTGGCCCTGCACGACGTGCCCGCCGAACCGTCCGTCCGCCGCGAGCGCGCGCTCGAGGTTGACCGGGTCGCCGGCTCGCCGCCCGCCGAGGCTCGTACGGGCCAGGGTCTCGGCCATGAGGTCGGCGGTCCAGGTGGCGCGGCCGTCGTGCACCCCCGTCTCCGCCACGGTCAGGCAGCAGCCGTCGACGGCGATCGAGTCGCCGAGCCGGACGCCCTCGAGCACGGTGTCGGCGGCGACGGTGAGGCGGGCGCCGTCGGCGTGCTCGCGCACCGCGACGACGGTGCCGAGCTCCTCCACGATTCCGGTGAACATGGCTCAGCGCTCCTTCCGCGGCCGCAGGGCGAGCCGCACGGTGGGGATGTCGGTGGCGTCGTCCGGGTCCCGGGGCAGGACGGCGACGTCGAGGAGGTCGAGGCGCGCGGCGTCGGCGATGGTCCCGATGCCGAGGTCGGCGACGGCCGACGCGCCGACCCCGAGCAGCACGGGCGCGACGTACGCGACGACGTCGTCGACCAGGCCGGCGCGCCAGAAGGCGGCGGCCAGCGCCGGCCCGCCCTCGAGCAGCACGTGCCGGTGCTCGCGGTACCAGAGCAGGTCCAGCACCTCGTGCGGGTCGTGGGTGCGCAGGTGCATCACGGCCTCCCCCGCGGCCGCGGCCCGCGCGAGGCGCGACGACGGCGGCAGGTCCCGCAGCCCGACGACGACGCGGTCCGGCTGCTGCCCCGTCAGCGGGGCGTGCCGCACGGTGAGGTCGGGGTCGTCGGCGAGCGCGGTGCCGGTGCCGACGACGACGGCGTCCACCCCGGCGCGCAGGCGGTGCACGTCGTGGCGCGCGGCCCGTCCCGTGATCCAGCGCGAGGTGCCGTCGGCGGCCGCGGAGCGCCCGTCGAGCGTGCTCGCGACCTTCCAGGTGACGACGGGACGGCCGAGCTCCTGCGCGCGCGTCCAGACGGCGTTGAGCGCGCGCGCCTCGTCCGCCAGCACGCCGCCGACGACCTCGACGCCCGCGGCGCGCAGGCGTGCGGCGCCGCCCGACGCGGCGGGGTTGGGGTCGTGCTGGCCGTGCACGACCCGCGCGACCCCCGCGGCCAGCAGCGCGTCGGCGCAGGGACCGGTGCGGCCGTGGTGGTTGCAGGGCTCGAGCGTGACGACGGCGGTGGTCCCGCGCGCGGCGCCCGGGCCGCGGGACTCGGTCGCACGGCGCAGCGCCTCGACCTCGGCGTGCGGCGTGCCCGCGCCGCGGTGGAAGCCCTCCGCGATCGGAGCACCGTCGGCGTCGAGGAGCACGCACCCGACGCGCGGGTTGGGTCCTCGTGCCGGCCCCTGCGCGGCCAGCTCGAGCGCACGCTGCATCGCGGCGCGCTCTGCCGTGGTGGCACTCATCCGTCCTGCCCCTGTCGTCCGGTCGCGGACCCCGGGGCAGGAAGGCGGGGTCGGACGTGCTCGCACCGACCGGTCGCGGACGGTCGTCACGAAGGACGACACCGGCCGAGGGGCCGGGGGTCGGACCGGACGGGGAGCCGTCGCGTGCGCTTCCCATCCGGACTTTGACCGTCGGTCCAGGAGTTCCACCTGGTCAACCGGTCACAGGCTGTGACCGGGTCGCGGACTTTCACCGCCGGCTCGGAATTTCACCGACCCCAGAGCACGCGAGCAATTCGCTCGTCATCGCCGACCGTGCCACGGCCCGCGCCCGCGTGGCAAGCCCGAGTGGCGCACGTCTCACCCGCGACCGCGCGCCGTGCGCCGCTCGTCGTCCCGCCCCAGCGCGACGCCGAGGGCGACGAGCACGAGGAGATCCACCACCAGGCCCGCCACCGCCACCCACTGCACCGCGCGGAACGCGAGCAGCTGGGTGACCAGCAGGCTGACGAGGACCCCGCGCCGCACCCACACCGCCCCCGCGCGGTGGTCCCGCGGGCCGACGACGAGCGCCCGCACGACGCACGCCACGGTCGCGGCGACGGCCACGAGGATCCCGACGCCGACCCAGGACGGCACCGCGATCCCGCCGAGCAGCACCCGCAGCGCCACCACGACCGACCCGGCACTGGTGGCGAGCACCGCCACCGTCACGACCGCGGCGGCCCACCGGTGCTCCATCGCCTCGGCGAACCACGCGGACACCCGGACGACCAGCGCCCGGACGGGGTCCGGCACGGTCACGTCGTCGCGCGGCACGGCCTCCACCAGCGCGGCGACCTCCTCCGCCGCCGGCTCGCCGCGGCCCCGCTCCACCAGCGCCCGCGCCTCCTCGCGCTCCCCGTCCGTGAAGCCGCCCGCCACGCCGGCCACGGCGCGGTCGGTCGCCACCGCGAGATACTCCGCGGGGTGGTGCGCCCGTCGCCCGTGCAGGGCCTCCACGAGCAGCACGAGCACGACGACGACCGCGTAGATCAGCGCCGCCGTCGGCTCGTAGAAGTAGTCGTTGTCGGAGGTGACGAACTTGCCGATCTCGTCGACGAACAGCCCGAAGCCGACGCCGCCCAGCACCGCACCGAGCGACCGCGGCGCCGGCCCGACCCACGACAGCAGCACCACCACCGCGAGCGCCATGCCTAGCCCGCCCCACAGGACGTGCGCCACGTGCAGCCCGCCGCCGCCCACCTGCGGGTACCCGGACGCCGCGAGCAGGAACCGCGTGACGAGCACCGTCGCCACCGTCACGACCAGGAACGTCACCAGGTGGCGCACCGCGGACGTGTCGCGCGCCGCGCCCAGGCGCAGCAGGCGACCACGGCGGGCCAGCGGGGCCCGGCTCATCGGCGGCTCATCGGCGGCTCATCGGCGGCTCATCAGCGACTCGTCGGCGGCTCACCGGCGCGTCAGCGCCGCCGCTTCTCCCGCACGCGGACGCTGATCTCGATGGGCGACCCCTCGAACCCGAAGGTCTCGCGCAGGCGGCGCTCGATGAAGCGTCGGTACCCGGCCTCGAGGAACCCGGTGGCGAAGATGACGAACCGCGGCGGGCGCGTCGAGGCCTGGGTGCCGAACAGGATGCGCGGCTGCTTGCCGCCGCGCAGCGGGTGCGGGTGGGCGGCCACGAGCTCGCCGAGGAACGCGTTGAGGCGCCCGGTCGGGATGCGGGTGTCCCACGACTCGAGCGACGTCTCGAGCGCGCGCGTCAGCTTGTCGGTGTGCCAGCCCGTGCGGGCCGAGACGTTGACGCGCGGCGCCCACTGCACCTGCACCAGGTCCCGCTCGATCTCGCGCTCGAGGTACGGGCGACGGTCGTCGTCCATGAGGTCCCACTTGTTGTACGCGATGACGAGCGCCCGGCCCGCGTCGACGGCCTGCGAGATGACGCGCGTGTCCTGCTCGGTCATCGGCTGCGAGGCGTCGACGAGCACGACGGCGACCTCGGCCTTCTCGATCGCGGCCTGGGTGCGCAGCGAGGCGTAGAAGTCGGCGCCGCGCGTCTGGTGCACGCGGCGGCGGATGCCCGCGGTGTCGACGAACCAGTAGGGCACGCCCTTGATCTCGACGAGCTCGTCGACCGGGTCGCGGGTGGTGCCCGCGGTCTCGTCGACGACGACGCGCTCGGCGCCGGCGATCTTGTTCAGCAGCGACGACTTGCCGACGTTCGGGCGGCCGACGAGGGCGACGCGGCGCGGGCCGGCGGGCCGCAGCTCCCCGTGCTCGGAGACCTCGGGCAGCACCTTCATCGCGGCGTCCAGCAGGTCCCCGGTGCCGCGCCCGTGCAGCGCGGAGACCGGGTGCGGCTCGCCGAGGCCGAGGGCCCAGAGGTAGGCGGCGTCCGCCTCGCCCGACGGCCCGTCGACCTTGTTGGCGCACAGCACGACCGGCTTGCCCGAACGGCGCAGCAGCTCCACGACGCGCTCGTCCGTCGACGTCGCGCCCACGGTGGAGTCGACGACGAAGATGACGGCGTCGGCCAGCTCGACGGCGACCTCCGCCTGCTCGGCGACCTTCGACTCGATGCCCGCGACGTCGACCTCCCAGCCGCCCGTGTCCACGAGGGTGAACTCGCGGCCGGCCCACTCGCCGGGGTAGCTCACCCGGTCGCGGGTGACGCCCGGGGTGTCCTCCACGACGGCCTCGCGGCGGCCGAGGATGCGGTTGACGAGCGTCGACTTGCCGACGTTCGGGCGGCCGACGACGGCGAGCACCGGCAGCGGCGCCTCGCCGGGGCCGAAGCCCTCCTCGTCCCACTCGGCGTCCAGCAGCGCTCGGTCGGCCTCGTCGAGCTCGAAGTCCTCCAGGCCGGCGCGCAGCGCGCGCTCGCGCGCCTCGTCGTCGCCGTCGGACTCGAGGACCTCCGCCACGGCGTCACGGCCCTCGGTGTCCGCATGGTCCGCGGGCGCCGCGGCGACGCCGGGCGCAGGCGGGGCGGTGGGCTCGTCGGTGGGCTCGGCAGCGGGCACGGAGCCGTCGGCGGGAGTGGTCATGCGCACCATTCTCCCAGGCCGAGCGGCCTGTCACGAACGAGACCCGCGTCACCGGGTCCGGACGGTGCCGCGCGCACGCGCCGGGTGGCGGGTCAGGCGGTGACCTGCGCGACGACCGCGAGGACGGCGTCGACCGTCTGGTCGAAGTCGAGGTCGGACGAGTCGACGGTGACGACGCCGTCGGCCGCGACCTGGAACTGGCTGACGGTGGAGTCGTCGCGGTCGCGGCGCAGCACCTGGTCGCGCGTCGCCTCGACGGCCGACTCGTCGGCCGCGCCGTGCACCTCGAGCGAGCGGCGGCGCAGCCGGGCCTCCTCGCTCGCGGTGAGCAGCACGCGGGCGTCCGCGTCGGGGGCGACGACGGTCGTGATGTCGCGCCCTTCCGCGACGACGCCCTTGCCGCCCGAGAAACCGCCCGGCGCGCTCTCGGTCTCGATCACGGCGCGCTGCCGGCGCCGGAGCTCGGCGCGCACGTCGAGGTTGGTGGCCACCTGCGAGACGGCCGTGGAGACCTCGGTGGTGCGGATCGCCGCGGCGACGTCGCGACCGCCCAGGCGGACGGTCGGGGCAGCCGGGTCCACCCCCATCTCGAGCGGCATGGCGCGCACGGCGTCGGCCACCGCCGCCTGGTCGGCGAGGTCGGTGCCGCCGTCGACGCACCACAGCGTCGCGGCCCGGTACATCGCGCCGGTGTCGAGGTAGGCGAGCCCCAGCCGGGCCGCCACCGCCTTGGAGACGCTGGACTTGCCGGACCCGGAGGGACCGTCGACGGCGATGACGACCACGAGTGCTCACCTTCTGTTGTCGCGCGGGGTGTCGCGCGGGACTACGGGACTTCGGGGGCTGCGGGGGGCTGCGGGGACTGCTGGACGGGGTGCGACGACGTCACATGTCGACGTCGCGCATGAGGGTGCCGAGCTCGGTGCGCCCGAGCACCCGCGAGCGCCCGACCCGCAGGTCGCCCAGCACGATCGGGCCGATGCGGGTGCGGACGAGGCGCGTGACCGGGAACCCGACGGCGTCGAGCATGCGACGCACGATCCGGTTGCGGCCCTCGTGCAGCACCACCTCGAGCATCGTCTCGCCGGGCACGGAGTCCACCACGCGCACCTTGTCGGCGCGGGCGAGGCCGTCCTCGAGCTCGACACCGTCGGTGAGCTGCTTGGCGTGGCGGGGGTAGAACTCGCCGCCCGTCACGGTGACGAGGTACGTCTTGCGGATCTCGTACCGCGGGTGGGCGAGCCGGTTCGCGAGCTCGCCGTCGTTCGTGAGGAGCAGCAGGCCCTCGCTGTCGGCGTCGAGCCGGCCGACGTGGAACAGCCGCTCCGGCCGGTCCTTGACCAGGTCGGCGAGGGTGGGGCGGCCCTCGGGGTCGCTCATCGTGGAGACCACGCCGAGCGGCTTGTTCAGCGCGAGGGTGATCTTCGAGGTGTCGAGCTGCACGCGCATGCCGTCGACGTGCACGACGGCCTTCGCCGGGTCGACGCGCAGCCCGAGCTCGGTGACCAGGACGCCGTCGACCTCGACGTGCCCCTCGGCGATGAGCTCCTCGCACTTGCGGCGCGACCCCAGGCCCGCCTGGGCGAGCACCTTCTGCAGCCGGACGCCGTCCGCGACGTGCACGTCGCGGTCCGGCTCGCCGGAGCGCGGCGCCGGACGGCGGGGCGGGGCCTGGCGCTGCGTGCGCCGCGCGGCGGGACCCTGGGGACGGCTGGTGCGGCGGCTCCCGCCGCGGCGTTCGGTGCTCATGGTGCCCGATTCTCTCAGGTCGGGCCGGTCCTGCTCGACGACGCCGCACCACGCCCTGCGCCGGTGCGCCGGCACGGCCCTCAGGCGCCGGCCGCGGCCCCCCGGTGGGCGGCGAGCACCGCCGCGAAGGCCGAGGCGAGGCGGGGCGCGACCGCGCGGGCGTCGTCCACGTCGCCGCACACCATGGCCCCGTCGCGCAGCATCATCAGCTCGGCCGCCACCGCCTGCGGGTCGTCGGCGCCCGCGTCCCGCGCGACGTCGGCGAAGAAGCCCGCGTACCGGGCACGGTGGCCGGCGACGATCCGGCGCACCGGGTGCGCCGCGTCCGCGTACTCGGCCCCGGCGTTCACGAAGGCGCAGCCGCGGAACTGCGCGCTGCCGGCCACGGCGCCCAGGGCCTCGGCGAGGGCGGCGAGGGTCGCCGCCGGGTCGCCGGCATGGTCCCCGCGGAGCCGCTCGAGCAGCGCGCGCTCCTCGTCCGCGATCGCCTCGAGGTAGGCGACGGCGAGGTCGTCCTTCGTCGGGAAGTGACGGTAGAACGTGACCTTGGACACGCCCGCCGCGGCGATCACCTTGTCGGCGCTCACGGCGCGGACGCCGTCCGCGTAGAACAGCCGGCTCCCCTCCTCGAGGATCCGCTCACGCACCCGCCCGCGCCCCGCCGGCCGCTCCGGGGGCGAGGCCGCCGTCCTGGTTCCCATCGCACCAACCTCTCACGTCGAGACCTGCCCCGGGGGGCTCACGACGCGATCCGGGGTGCTTGCGACGACCGGCGTCGCGTGGTCTAGTAGACGAACTAGTAACTCTACTAGGTATCCGACCCAGGAGGACCAGCATGAGCGCGCTCTACACGGCGGTCGCGACCGCCACCGGAGACGGACGGGACGGCCGGTCGCGGTCCGACGACGGACTTCTCGACGTCGACCTCGCGATCCCCAAGGAGATGGGCGGCGCGGGCGGCGCCACGAACCCCGAACAGCTCTTCGCCGCGGGGTACGCCGCCTGCTTCCACTCCGCGCTGAAGCTCGTCGCACGGCGGGAGAAGGCCACCGTGAGCGACTCCGCCGTCGTGGCCGAGGTCTCCCTGCACCCGACGCCCGAGGGCGGCTTCGGGCTGGCGGTCGCGCTGCACGCCGAGCTCGGCGGCGTCGACCAGGCGACCGCCGACGCGCTCGTCGCCGCCGCGCACCAGGTGTGCCCGTACTCGAACGCCACGCGGGGCAACGTCGACGTCACGGTCGACGCGACGGTCGCCTGACCTCAGGCGTCGGGCCCGTCCTCCGCCAGGCCGCGACGGAGGGCCGAGGACGGGTCCAGGGCGATCGCCTCGGCGACGTCCGGCAGGTGCGGCGCCAGGGGCGGCAGCTCCTCGAGCGACGACCAGCCCATCCGATCGAGGAACTCACCCGTCGTGCCGAACAGCACGGCGCCGGTCATCGGGTCCTGGCCCGTCTCGGCGATCAGGCCGCGGGCCAGCAGGGTCCGCACCACGCCGTCGACGCTCACCCCGCGCACCGCCGAGACCTGCCCGCGGGTGACGGGCTGGCGGTACGCGATGACGGCGAGCGTCTCCAGGGCCGCCTGGCTGAGGCGGGACGACTGGCCCTCGAGCACGAAGGCGCCCACGACGTCGGCCTGGGCACGCGCCGAGTAGACGCGCCACCCCTCCGCGCCCTCGCGGAGCTCGAAGCCGCGCGGGCGCCCGCCCGTCTCCCCGCGGTACTCCGCGGCCAGCTCCTCGAGCACCTCGGCGACCTCCGGCACGGGCCGCGCCACGCCGGCCGCGAGCCGCTCGACCGCCACCGGCGACTCCGCGACCATGAGGACCGCCTCCAGCGCCGCCGCCAGCCCGCCCGGCAGGGCGTCGACGTCGACGTCGACGTCGACGTCGACGTCGAGCACCGGCTCGGGCGCGGCCGCCGGCTCCGGCTCGGCGGCCTCCGTCTGCTCGTCCGTCTGCTGCGTCATGCCACGACCTCCGTCACGCCGGCGGCGCCCGCGGCGGGCCCCCCGGTCCCCTCGTCCTGCCCGGGCGTCCCGTCGAACTCCTCGAAGCCCGCCGCGAGCTCGCCGTCGTCCTCCTCGTCCGGGCCGTGGTCGCCGCCGTCGTCCGCCGTCCACCGCACGGTCAGCTCGCCGAGCGCCGTGGCCTGCTCGAACGCCACCCGGCCGGAGCGGAACAGCTCCAGCAGGGCGAGGAACCTCGCGACGGCCACGAGCCGCTCCTCCCCCGCGACGAGCGCGCGAAAGGTCGCGACGTGCTCGCGCCGCAGCCGGCGCGCCACCACGCCCGCCTGCTCCCGCACGCTCACGGTGGAGGCGTGCAGGTGGTCGAGCCCGACGACGGGCGGGGGCTTGGGCTCCAGGGCCCGGGCCGCCAGCTCGGCGAGACGCGCGCCGTCGAGGGTCCACACCAGCTCCGGCAGCAGCGCCGTGAGGTGCGACTCGAGCGGCACCGAACGCGGCACCCGGCGCCCCTCGGTCTCCAGCCGCTCGGCGAGGAGACCGGAGACCTCCTTGTACGCGCGGTACTGCAGCAGCCGGGCGAACAGCAGGTCGCGGGCCTCGAGAAGCTCCAGGTCCTCGGCGTCCTCCTCGACGACGCCCGGCAGCAGCCGCGCGGCCTTGAGGTCCAGCAGGGTGGCCGCGACGACGAGGAACTCGCTCGCCGTCCCGAGGTCCCACGACGGGTGCTCCTCGCCGCGGGCGGTCGCCTCGCGGGACGCGGTCTCGGCCTCGCGGATGTGCGCGACGAACTCGTCCGTCACGGCCGCGAGCGCCACCTCGGTGACGTCGAGCTCGTGCTTGGCGATCAGCGACAGCAGCAGGTCGAACGGGCCGGTGAAGTTGTCGAGGTGGACCTCGAACCCCGGTCGGGCGGCGGAGCCGTCGACGGCGTCGACCGCCTCCCCCTGCTCCGGGGCGACGTCAGGCAGCGTCACCACGGGCGACGAGCTCCCGAGCGAGCTGCCGGTACGCGGCCGCGCCGGCGTGGGTCGGCGCGTAGTTGGTGATCGGCTCGGCCGCCACGGACGCGTCCGGGAACTTCACCGTGCGCCCGATGACCGTGTGCAGCAGCGTGTCCCCGAACGCCTCGTGCACGCGCGCCACGACCTCGCGGGAGTGCAGGGTGCGCGAGTCGTACATCGTCGGGAGGATGCCGTCGATCTCCAGGGCCGGGTTGAGCCGGTCGCGCACCTTCTCGATCGTCTCCACGAGCAGCGCCACGCCGCGCAGGGCGAAGAACTCGCACTCCAGCGGGATGAGCACCCCGTGCGCGGCGGTGAGGGCGTTGACCGTGAGCAGGCCGAGCGACGGCTGGCAGTCCACGAGGATCACGTCGTAGTCGTCGAGGGCCGGTCGCAGCGCGCGGGCGAGGACCGACTCACGGGCCACCTCGCCGACGAGCTGGACCTCCGCGGCCGACAGGTCGATGTTCGCGGGGAGCACGTCCATGCCCTCGATGTTCGTGGGCTGCAGCACGTCGGTGAAGCTGACGTCGCGCTCCATGAGCAGGTTGTAGACGCTGAGGTCGAGGTCGTGCGGGCTGACGCCCACCCCCACCGAGGCCGCGCCCTGCGGGTCGAAGTCCACGAGCAGGACGCGGCGGCCGTACTCGGCCAGCGCGGCGCCCAGGTTGATCGTCGTGGTGGTCTTGCCGACCCCGCCCTTCTGGTTGCACATCGCGACGATGCGCGCGGGCCCGTGGGACGCCAGCGGCGCAGGGTCGCGGAAGTCGGGCAGCGGCCGCCCGACGACGTCGGTACGCGGCTCCTCGAGCCCGCCGGCCGGACTGCCCGCGGGGCTGGTCGCGGTGGCCGCGGCCGGTGAGGCGTCGCTCGTGGTCGTCTGCGTCATGGTGTCGCTCCCGAGTCCCTCGCTCACCTGCGTCACGCTACCTCAGGGCCTCCCGGGGTCCGGGCGGCACGCCGGGCGCGCCGCCCTTCCGGGAGCCCCGCCGCACCGAGCCGCATCGAGCACGCCGGAGTCTCGACGGACGGTCAGCCGAGGGCGCGGGGGTGCGCCGCGGCGTACACCTCGCGCAGCGCGTCGCGCGTCACCATCGTGTAGATCTGCGTGGTCGTCACCGAGGCGTGCCCCAGCAGCTCCTGGACCACGCGGACGTCGGCGCCGCCGGCGAGCAGGTGGGTGGCGAACGAGTGCCGCAGCGTGTGCGGCGACACGTGCTGCGTCAGGCCGGCGCGCTCCGCCGCGGCCTGCAGCACGGACCAGGCGCTCTGCCGCGACAGGCGCGCGCCGCGGGTGTTGAGGAACAGCGCGGGCGTGCCGCGGCCGGCCGACGCGAGGGGTGCCCTGGCACGCACCAGGTACGCCTCCAGCGCGGTCCGCGCGTACGAGCCGACGGGCACCACGCGCTCCTTGTCCCCCTTGCCGCGCAGCCGGACGGACCCGGCGCGCGGCACGCCGTCCTGCCCGCCGTCGTGCCCGCCGCCGTCGAGCAGCCCGTCGACGTCGTCGACGTCGAGGCCGACCACCTCGCTGATGCGTCCGCCGGTGGAGTACAGCAGCTCGAGCAGGGCGCGGTCGCGCAGCGGCACCGGGCCGTCCCCGGCGCCGGCCGCGTCGAGCAGGCGGGCGACCTCGTCGACCGACAGCGCGTGCGGCAGCCGGCGCAGCGCGCTGGGGGCGTGCACCTGGGAGGCGGGGTCGGCGCTCGTCGTGCCCTCGGCGTGCGCGAACCGGTGCCAGCCGCGCACCGCGGCCAGCGCGCGGGCCGTGGACGACGGCGACAGCGGCGCCCCGCCGTCCGATCCCTGCCGAACCACCACGACGTACTCCTCGACGTCCCGCTCGCCGACGTCGTCGAGACCGGACCGCCCCGTCGTGCGCAGGTGGCGCGCGTAGCGGCCCAGGTCCCGGCGATAGGCCGCGACGGTGTTGGCCGACAGCCCGCGCTCGACGCCGAGGTGCGCCAGGTAGTCCTGCAGCGCGGCCGCCAGCGCGGGCGGGAGGGGCGGGGCGGACGAGAGGTCGGGCACCCGGACATCATGCCCCGAGGCGGCGACGGCCACGGCTGCCCGGGCCCCCGGAGGGGTCAGAAGGGCAGGAAGACGTCGACCGCGACGGCGATGAACAGCACCGTGAGGTACGTGATCGAGCCGTGGAAGACCTTCATCGCGCCGAGCTTGCCCCGCTCGGGGTGCCCCGCGCGGCGCAGCATCGCGATCACGAGCCAGAGGAACCAGCCGCCCGAGGCGACCGCGACGGCCGTGTAGAACCACGACATCCCGGCGAGCGGGACCAGCGCGAGGGAGCAGGCGATCATCGCGGCGGTGTGCGCGACCATCTCGACCGCCACGCGGCGGTCCGTGGCCACGACCGGCAGCATCGGGACGCCGGCGTTCGCGTAGTCCTTCTTGAACTTCACCGACAGCGGCCAGTAGTGCGGCGGGGTCCAGAAGAAGATCACGCCGAAGAGCGCCACGGCGGCCCAGCTCAGCGACTCGGTCACCGCGGCCCAGCCGATGAACACGGGCATGCAGCCGGCGATCCCGCCCCACACGATGTTCTGCGGCGTGCGGCGCTTGAGGATCATCGTGTAGCCGACCACGTAGATCGCGATGGCCGCGAAGGTCAGCCACGCTGCCGGGACGTTGACCAGCAGGGCGAACCACAGCAGCGACACGACGCCGAGCACCGTGGCGAACACCAGGGCCGCCCGGGGCGTGATCTCCCCCGTGGCCAGCGGGCGCCGCTTGGTGCGGTTCATCACCTGGTCGATGTCGCGATCCAGGTAGCAGTTGAAGACGTTCGCGGACGCGGCGGCCAGCGTGCCGCCCACGAGCGTCTTGACCACGAGCCACAGCGAGGGCAGGCCGCCCTGCGCGAGGATCATCGTGGGCAGCGTCGTGACGAGCAGCAGCTCGATGATGCGCGGCTTCGTCAGCGCGACGTACGCCCCGAGGCGGTCCCTCCAGCCGGTGCCCGGCGCCCCGTTCGCGCCCCCGCCCTGCTCCGCGTCCGCTCCGCGGCGGTCCGCCCGGTCCGCATCGGCACGCTCCCGCTCGGCGCGCGCGGCCGCGCGGGTCGGCGCCTGGGGGTGGGACGTCGTGGTGCTCGTGGTGCTCACGCGCGTGCTTGTCCGTTCTCGGCTGGGGGTCCGGGGAGCTCGGGCGACGTGGGACGGTCGCCGCCTCATCGTACGCCGAGGTCAGCGTCGCGGCGGCCCGGGCGACGGCCTCCCGGCTGTGAGAAATGCCCGCGCGGACGTCATCTCCCCGGACATCCTCCGGCGCGCGCGGCGCCCGGCTCACCTGGTGGGACGAACCGTGCCGGGACGGGCGTGCCGGGAATGCTCGGCGCTAGGGTGGTGCTGCACAACGGTGAACAGCGGGCCGCCCACCCCGGTCGGCCCCTCGACGCCGTGCCCCCGCCGTCGCCTCGAGGACCCCGTGCGGCGTCCGACGCGACGGCGCCCCGTACCGGCAGAGCAGCAGCAATCACCCGGGGCTCGCTCCGGGCAGGAAAGAGGCACATCTGTGAACGCGTTCGACCCCGTCGTCGCCCCGCTCGAGTGGAGCTCGCTCGACGACCGCGCGGTGAAGACCATCAAGGCGCTGGCGGCCGACGCCGTCGAGAAGGTCGGCAACGGCCACCCCGGCACGGCGATCTCCCTCGCCCCCGCCGCGTACCTGCTGTTCGGCAAGACGATGCGGCACGACCCGTCCGACCCCCACTGGGTCGGTCGTGACCGGTTCGTCCTCTCCGCGGGCCACTCCTCGCTCACGCTGTACCTGCAGCTGTTCCTCTCCGGCTACGGCATGGAGCTGGACGACCTCGAGGCGCTGCGCACCTGGGGCTCGCAGACCCCCGGCCACCCCGAGTACCGCCACACCCCCGGCGTCGAGATCACGACCGGCCCGCTCGGCCAGGGCCTCGCGTCCGCGGTCGGCATGGCGTTCGCGGCCCGCCGCGAGCGGGGCCTGCTCGACCCCGACGCCGCGCCCGGCGAGTCGCCGTTCGACCACCACGTGTACGTCATCGCCTCCGACGGCGACCTGCAGGAGGGCGTGACGTCCGAGGCGTCGTCGCTCGCCGGCACGCAGAAGCTCGGCAACCTCGTGGTGATCTGGGACGACAACAAGATCTCCATCGAGGACGACACCGACATCGCGTTCACCGAGGACACCCTCGCGCGCTACGCCGCGTACGGCTGGCACACCCAGCGGGTGGACTGGACGCAGGGCGGCACCGGCTACGCCGAGGACGTCGACGCGCTCGCCGCGGCCATCGCGGCCGCGAAGGCGGAGACCGACCGCCCGTCGTTCATCGCGCTGCGCACCATCATCGGCTGGCCGTCGCCCACCAAGCAGAACACGGGCGGCATCCACGGCTCCGCGATGGGCGCCGACGAGGTCGCCGGCCTCAAGGTCGCCCTCGGCCTCGACCCCGAGGCGACCTTCGCCGTCGACGACGAGGTCCTCTCCTACACCCGCGCCGTCGCCGAGCGGCAGGCCGACCAGCGCGCCGCGTGGGACCGGTCGTACGACGCGTGGCGCACGGCCGCCCCGGAGCGCGCCGCCCTGCTGGACCGCCTCGTGGCCCACGAGCTGCCGGCCGGCTGGACCGACGAGCTGCCCGTCTTCGAGGCCTCCGAGAAGGGCGTCGCGACGCGCGCCGCGTCCGGCAAGGTCCTCACCGCCCTCAAGGACGTGCTGCCCGAGCTGTGGGGCGGCTCCGCCGACCTCGCCGGCTCGAACAACACCACGATGGACGGCGAGCCGTCGTTCATCCCCGTCGAGCACGCGACCAAGAAGTTCCCGGGCAACCCCTACGGGCGGACCCTGCACTTCGGCATCCGCGAGCACGGCATGGGGGCGATCCTCAACGGCATCGTGCTGCACGGCCTCACCCGTCCGTACGGCGGCACGTTCCTCCAGTTCGCCGACTACATGCGCGCCTCGGTCCGCCTCGCGGCCCTCATGGAGATCCCGACGACGTTCGTGTGGACGCACGACTCGATCGGCCTCGGCGAGGACGGCCCGACGCACCAGCCGGTCGAGCACCTCGCGGCGCTGCGGGCCATCCCCGGCCTCGACGTCGTGCGCCCCGCCGACGCGAACGAGACGGCCTGGGCCTGGCGCGGCATCCTCGAGAACACGGCCAACCCCGCAGGCATCGTGCTCACGCGCCAGAACGTCCCGACGTTCCCGCGCGGCACCGACGGCTTCGCCGGCGCCGAGGGCACGCTCAAGGGCGGCTACACGCTGGTCGACGCCACGAACGACGAGACCGGTGCGCCGGACGTCGTCCTCGTCGGCACCGGCTCCGAGGTGCAGCTCGCCGTGCAGGCCCGCGAGCAGCTCGCCGCCGAGGGCATCGCCGCCCGCGTCGTGTCGATGCCGAGCCGTGAGTGGTTCGACAAGCAGGACGCCGCGTACCGCGAGTCCGTGCTGCCGTCCGCGGTGAAGGCCCGCGTGTCCGTCGAGGCGGGCGTCGCGCAGGGCTGGCGCGAGGTGGTCGGCGACGCCGGCCGCAGCGTCTCGCTCGAGCACTACGGCGCGTCGGCCGACTACCAGACGCTGTACCGGGAGTTCGGCATCACGGCGGAGGCCGTCGCGGCCGCCGCGCGCGAGTCGCTCGCCGCCGTGCGCGGCGCTGGCGACGCCGCCTGAGCGCTCGTAGATTCCCAGGGTGGGGCGTCGCCCCGCGGCGCCCCACCCGGCCCCTGTCGAGACTTCCCGCGCAGGGGCTTCCGACCTGGAAGGACGTCCGATGACGCAGAGCACCGTCCCCGCACCGATCACCGACCTGACCGGCGCCGGGGTGTCCATCTGGCTCGACGACCTGTCGCGGGAGCGCCTGCGCAGCGGCAACCTGGCGGCCCTCGTGGCCGAGCGGGGCGTCGTCGGCGTGACGACGAACCCGACGATCTTCGCCAAGGCGCTGTCCAGCGGCGACGCCTACGACGCCCAGCTGGCCGAGCTCGCCGGCTCGGACGTGGACGCCGCGGTCGAGACCATCACGACCGACGACGTGCGCGCCGCCGCGGACCTGCTGCGCCCGCTCTACGACGCCACCGACGGCGTGGACGGCCGCGTGTCGATCGAGGTCGACCCCCGCCTCGCGTACGACGCCGACAAGACGGTGGTCGTGGCGGAGCGGCTGTGGCGCACGGTCGACCGCCCGAACGTGTTCATCAAGATCCCGGCGACCGTGCCCGGCCTGGACGCGATCTCCCGGACCCTCGCGCAGGGCATCAGCGTCAACGTCACCCTGATCTTCTCGATCGAGCGCTACCGCTCCGTGATGGAGGCGTTCGCGATCGGCCTCGAGCAGGCCCGCGCCGACGGCATCGACCTCGGCCCGATCGGGTCGGTGGCCTCGTTCTTCGTCTCCCGGGTCGACTCCTCGGTGGACGCCGCCCTGGAGAAGATCGGGACGCCCGAGGCGCTCGACCTGCGCGGGCAGGCCGCCGTCGCGAACGCCCGCCTCGCGTTCGAGGCCTACGAGCAGTTCGTCGGCACGGACCAGTGGCGCTCGCTCGCGGCCTCCGGCGCGCACCCGCAGCGGCCGCTGTGGGCGTCCACCGGCGTGAAGAACCCGGAGTACTCGGACACCCTGTACGTCTCCGAGCTGGTCACGGACGGCGTCGTGAACACGATGCCCGAGCCGACCCTGCAGGCGTTCGCCGACCACGGCGTCGTCGCGGGCGACACGGTCCGCGGCACCGCGGGCGCGGCGCGTCGCACGATCGAGACCATCGAGTCGCTCGGCGTCTCCCTCGTCGAGGTCACCGACCACCTCGAGACGGACGGCGTCCGCAAGTTCGAGGACTCCTGGACCGAGCTCCTGGACACCGCGTCCGCCGGGCTGAAGGCCCAGAGCGCCTGAGCACTCCCCCGGGGGCGCCACGGCGCCCCCGGGTCCGCACCACCTCCCGCCCGCACGACGAAGAACGGTGCCCACCTCGTGAGACCGGCCAAGATCACCGCCGAGCACAACCCCCTGCGCGACCCCCTCGACCTGCGGCTCCCCCGCATCGCCGGCCCCAGCGGCCTGGTGATCTTCGGGGTCACCGGCGACCTGTCCCGCAAGAAGCTCATGCCCGCCGTCTACGACCTGGCGAACCGCGGCCTGCTGCCGCCCGGCTTCGCGCTGACGGGCTTCGCCCGCCGCGACTGGGAGGACGAGGACTTCGCCCAGGTCGTGCACGACGCGGTCAAGGAGCACGCCCGCACGCCGTTCCGCGAGGCCACCTGGCGCCAGCTCGCCGAGGGCATCCGCTTCGTGCAGGGGTCGTTCGACGACGACGAGGCGTTCGAGCGTCTGCGCCAGACCGTCGAGCAGCTCGACGCCGAGCGCGGCACGGGCGGCAACCACGCGTTCTACCTGTCCGTGCCGCCCAGCGCGTTCCCGATCGTGTGCCGGCAGCTGTCCGAGTCGGGGCTCTCCAAGTCGTCCCCGGACGCGTGGCGCCGCGTCGTCATCGAGAAGCCGTTCGGTCACGACCTCGAGAGCGCGCGCGAGCTCGACGCCGTCGTCTCCCAGGTCTTCGACCCGGAGTCGGTCTTCCGCATCGACCACTACCTCGGCAAGGAGACGGTCCAGAACCTCCTCGCCCTGCGGTTCGCGAACCAGATGTTCGAGCCGCTGTGGAACAGCAACTACGTCGACCACGTCCAGATCACGATGGCCGAGGACATCGGCATCGGCGGGCGCGCGAGCTACTACGACGGCATCGGCGCCGCGCGCGACGTGATCCAGAACCACCTGCTGCAGCTCCTGGCGCTCGTCGCCATGGAGGAGCCGGTCAACTTCGACGCCGAGGCCCTCCGCGCCGAGAAGATCAAGGCGCTCTCCTCGGTGCGGCTCCCCCGCGACCTCGGGCGCCACACCGCCCGCGGCCAGTACGCCTCCGGGTGGCAGGGCGGCGAGAAGGTCGTCGGGTTCCTCGAGGAGGAGGGCTTCAACCCCGACTCCACGACCGAGACGTTCGCCGCGGTGAAGCTCGAGATCGACAACCGGCGCTGGGCGGGCGTGCCCTTCTACCTGCGCACGGGCAAGCGCCTGGGCCGCCGCGTCACCGAGGTGGCGGTCGTCTTCAAGAAGGCGCCGCACCTGCCGTTCGAGTCCTCCCTCACGTCCGACCTGGGCAACAACGCTCTGGTCATCCGCGTGCAGCCCGACGAGGGCGTCACCCTCCGGTTCGGCGCGAAGGTGCCCGGCACCGCGATGGAGGTCCGCGACGTCACGATGGACTTCGGCTACGGCCACTCGTTCACCGAGTCGTCCCCCGAGGCCTACGAGCGCCTCATCCTCGACGTCCTCCTCGGCGACCCGCCGCTCTTCCCGACGCGCGAGGAGGTCGAGCTCTCCTGGAAGATCCTCGACCCGGTGACCGCGTACTGGGCGGGCAAGGGCAAGCCGGAGCAGTACGCCTCGGGCACCTGGGGGCCGGAGTCCGCCGACAAGATGATGGCCCGCGACGGCCGCTCGTGGCGGCGCCCGTGACGAGCGCCCCCACCCCGGACGACGCCCCCCGCGCCGCGGCGAGCCGGACCCACCCGTGCCGCATCCAGCCGTGCCGCTTCCACAGAGGAGAGCCCCGATGATCATCGACATGCCGGACACGACCACGAACGCGGTCGGCAAGCGGCTCGCCCACCTGCGCGACGAGGGCGGCGCGGTGGCGCTCGGCCGGGTGCTCACCCTCGTCGTCGTCGCGGAGGAGGCCGACATCGAGGACTCGGTGCGGGCGGCCAACCAGGCCAGCCACGAGCACCCGTGCCGGGTCGTCGTCGTCGCCCCGCTGGCGCAGCGCGACCGCTCCGCCCCCCGGCTCGACGCCGAGATCCGCGTCGGTGGCGACGCCGGCGCCTCGGAGGTCGTGGTGCTGCGCGCCGGCGGGCCCATGCTCGACCACCCCGACACGCTCGTCATGCCCCTGCTGCTGCCGGACGCCCCGATCGTCGTCTGGTGGCCCACCGGCGGCCCGGACGCCCCGTCCGCGGACCCGATGGGCGCGATGGCGCAGCGCCGCATCACCGACACGACGACGGCGGCCGACCCGGTCGCGATGCTGCACCGCCTGTCGGGCGCGTTCAGCCCCGGGGACACCGACCTCGCGTGGGCGCGCGTCACCCTGTGGCGCGGGCTCATCGCGGCGGCGGTGGAGCAGCCCCCGTTCGAGCCCGTCACCGCGGTGACCGTCGAGGGCCAGGAGCAGCACACGTCGCTCGACCTGCTCGCCGCCTGGCTCGGCCAGCGCCTGCGCTGCCCTGCCACGGTCGTGCGCACGGACAGCGACGACGCGATCACCCGCGTGACCCTGGAGCGCAAGAGCGGGCCGATCGTGCTCGACCGCCCCGACGGCCGCGTCGTGTCGATCACGCAGCCCGAGAAGCCGGAGCGCCGCATGGCGCTCCCGATCCGCGCGCTGAGCGAGGCCCTCATCGAGGAGCTCCGGCGCCTCGACCCCGACGAGCTCTACGGCGAGGTGCTCACCAAGGGCCTCGAGCGTGTCGAGACCGTCCGGGCGTCGGCGAAGGTCACGGCGTGAGCGCGCCGCTCGTCGTCGTCCACCCCGACCCCGCCGTCCTCGCGGAGGCCGCCGCGGCCCGGCTGCTCACCCGCCTGCTCGACGTCCAGTCGGTCCGCACCCCCGTGCACGCGGTGCTGACGGGCGGCACCGTGGGCATCAAGACGCTCGAGGCCGTGGCCGCGAGCCCGCTGCGCACGGCCGTGGACTGGTCCGGGGTGCACCTGTGGTGGGGCGACGAGCGGTTCCTGCCCGACGGCGACCCGGACCGCAACGAGACCCAGGCCCGCGCCGCCCTCGTGGACGCGCTGGTCGCGGGTTCCGGCCTGCCCGCCGACCACGTGCACGCCATGCCGGCGCGCGGCTCGGTGGTCGACGGCGACCCCGTCGAGACGCCGGAGCAGGCGGCCGCGGCCTACGCGGCCGAGCTCGCGCCGTTCGCCCCGGCGCGCGCGTCCGACGCGGAGGAGGCGGCCGTCCCGGAGTTCGACGTGCTGCTGCTCGGCATGGGGCCGGACGGGCACGTCGCCTCGTTGTTCCCCGGGCACGACGGTCTCGAGGCACGCGGGGCGACGGTCGGGGTGCACGGCTCCCCCAAGCCGCCGCCGGAGCGCGTCTCGCTCACGTTCGACGCCCTGCGGCGGGCGCGCGAGGTGTGGGTGGTCGCGGCCGGAGCGGAGAAGGCGGCCCAGGCCGCCGCCGCCCTCGCGGGCGGAGCGGTGACCGACGTCCCGGCGGCCGGGGCCCGCGGCACCGAGCGCACGCTGTGGCTGCTCGACGCTGCCGCGGCCGGCCCGGCCGCCTGACCTGCTAGCTCGCCGACCGGTGCCGGTCGGCGAGCAGGCGGGCGGGCGTCTCGTCGTCGAACTCGGCGAAGAACTCCCCCACCCGCTCGGTGAGCTCGCTCATCCCGTCGCACGCGAACAGGGTGGGCTGGTAGTGCGAGATGTCGTACTCCACGGTGCCCATCGAGTAGAAGTCGAGCGGCAGGATCGTGGCGCCGCGGAACTCCTCGATCTCGCCGTACGACGACAGCAGGCCCGCGCCGTACGCCCGCAGCTCGCCGTCTTCGTACATCACCCCGAACTCGATGGTGAACCAGAAGACGTCCGCCACGAACTGCAGGCCCTCGGCCGTCTCGCAACGCCGCGCGGCCTCGCCCGCCCGTCGCTTCACGTCGGCGATCGCCGGGTTCGCGAGCAGGTTCCCGTGCCCGACGACCTCGTGGATGATGTCCGGCTCGGGGGTGTACAAGGGCTGCGACCCGTGTCGCAGGTACTGCGTGGAGTGGAAGACGCCGTCGGCGAGCGAGCCGTAGAACTGGTCCAGCGGCACCAGTCCTGCGGCCGGGTGCAGGCGGAAGCCGCTGAGCGGCTCCAGGCCGGCGCTCACCTCGTCGAGCTGCGGCACCCGGTCGGTCGGCAGGCCCAGGGATTCCTTGCCCTCGAGGTATCCGCGGATCGCCAGGCGCTCGTGCTTGGGGGCGAGCTCGGCGCACACGGTGCGCCAGATCTCGTTCTCCCCGTCCGTGTACTCGACGCGGGGCACGGGGTCGCCCGGCGACCAGCGCAGCGCGGGGCCGGCGATGACCTCCCGGCGGCGCCGGTACTCCGGGTCGTTCGCGCCGGGGTGGTCGTCCGTGAGGTGCACCGTGACGCCGTGCTCGTCCTCGGTGACGGGGGCGTAGAGCTGTCCTTCCTCGAACATGCGGCCAGACTACGCCACCGTCTCGACAGGTGGACACCCCTCGGGTCGGAGCCCGACCCTGCTCCGTCAGCTCGCCCGGCGCAGCCCCGTCCGACGCGCTCGCAGCGTCGCGAGCGCCTCCTCGAGGAGCGCGGCGCCGTCCTCCTCGGAGCGCCGTTCCTTCACGTACGCGAGGTGCGTCTTGTACGGCTCGTTCCGCACCGGCTCCGGCGGGTTGGCCGCGTCCAGCCCGGCGGGGAAGCCGCAGCGCGGGCAGTCCCAGAACTCCGGAGGCTCGACGTCCTCGTTCGCCGAGAAGCTCGGCGTCGTCTCGTGCCCGTTCGCGCACCAGTACGAGACCCGCATCCGGGGTGCCGCCTCGCCGCGCTCGGACTCTCCCAGCGGACCCGCGCCGACGCGCGAGCCCCTGATCGCATGACCGGCAGTAGCCACGTCCTGTCGTCCTCACCTTCGACTCAGTGGGCGTACGCCCACGGACGATCTTCGTGAAACCGTCGGACCGGGCTCGGGCCCGGTCCTGGTGCCCCCCTCACCGGCCCGGGGCCGGCGACGGTCGCGGTCGTGCCGGCTCAGCTCACCTTCGTGATGAGGCCCAGCAGCACGATCACGACGAACCAGA
The DNA here is from genome assembly GCF_042264825.1 of Isoptericola sp. NPDC056134. Lineage (NCBI taxonomy): Bacteria > Bacillati > Actinomycetota > Actinomycetes > Micrococcales > Promicromonosporaceae > Isoptericola > Isoptericola sp. NPDC056134. The sequence continues at coordinate 222,660 of NZ_JBHJVM010000004.1, read as the reverse complement.
CGAGCGCGAAGCTCACCGTGATCCGGTTGAGGTTGCGCTCCGCGACGCCGGAGCTCCCGGCGGCGCTCGAGATGCCCCCGCCGAACATGTCGGACAGACCGCCGCCCTTGCCCTTGTGCATCAGGATGAGCAGGGTCAGGAAGGCGCTGGTGATCACCAGGAGAACCTGAAGGATGATCTGCAAAACGTCCACGGTGTCCTCGGCTGTCCTCGTTCGTCGTCCGTCCCGCGGGGCGGGCTTCTGTTCGTCACCCGACCAGGACGTCGTCCCGGCCGGGTCAAGAGTAAGTGACGGACGCCTCTCGAGGCGAACACCGATGTTTCCATCGGGTGACGATCCCGGGAGGCGTCCGTCGGGCGGGTCCGGGCCCGCCGTAGAGGTGTCGCGTCAGGCGACGTGCGACTGGTAGCGCGCGATCTTCGCGAACTCGACCGGGTCGAGGCTCGCGCCACCGACCAGCGCGCCGTCGACGTCGGCCTGGGCCATGATCTGCGCGACGTTGCCCGACTTCACCGACCCGCCGTACAGCACGCGCACGCCCGCGGCGAGCTCCGCGTCGTACAGCTCCGCGAGACGGCCACGGATCGCGCCGCAGACCTCCTGCGCGTCCTCCGGGGTCGCGACCTCGCCCGTGCCGATCGCCCACACGGGCTCGTAGGCGATGACGACCTGCGCGGCCTGCTCCGCCGGCACGTCGGCCAGCGCAGCGTCGACCTGCGCGAGGGTGTACGAGACCTGCTCGCCGGCCTTGCGCACGTCCAGGCCCTCCCCGACGCACAGGATGGGCACGAGGCCGTGCTCGAAGGCGGCGCGCACCTTGGCGTTCACCAGCGCGTCGTCCTCGGCGTGGTACTCGCGACGCTCGGAGTGACCGACCGCCACGTAGGTGCAGCCCAGGCGTGCCAGCATCGGGCCCGAGACCTCGCCCGTGTAGGCGCCCGACGCGTGCGTCGACAGGTCCTGCGCGCCGTAGCGCACATCGAGCTTGTCGGCGTCCACGAGGGTCTGCACCGAGCGCAGGTCCGTGAACGGCGCCAGGACGGCGACCTCGACGGCCTCGTAGTCGTGCTTCGCGTCCTTGAGCGTCCACGCGAGCTTCTGCACCGCGGCGATCGCCTCGGTGTGGTCCAGGTTCATCTTCCAGTTGCCCGCCATCAGGGGCGTGCGGGTGGTGGCCACGATGGGCTCCTCGTTCTCTCGTGCTGGGTGGGAAGGATCGGTCGGCGTCCGGCGCCGCCGGTGCGTCAGTCGGCGAGGACCGCGAGGCCCGGGAGCTCCTTGCCCTCGAGCAGCTCCAGGCTGGCGCCACCGCCGGTGGAGATGTGGCTGAAGCCGTCCTCGTCGAAGCCGAGCACGCGCACCGCCGCGGCCGAGTCGCCGCCGCCCACGATCGAGAACGCGCCCGCCGCGGTCGCGTCGACGATGCCCTGCGCGACCGCGCGGGTGCCCGCGGCGAACGCGTCGAACTCGAACACGCCCATCGGGCCGTTCCACACGACCGTCTTCGCGTCCGCCAGCCGCGCCGCGAACAGCGCGCCGGAGTCCGGGCCGATGTCGAGGCCCATGGTGCCGTCGGGGATCTGGTCGGCAGGCACGGTGCGGTGCGGCGCGTCGGCGGCGAACGAGTCCGCGGCGACGATGTCGGTGGGCAGCACGATCTCCACGCCCGACTCGGCAGCCTGGGCGAGGTAGCCCTTGACGGTGTCCACCTGGTCGGCCTCGAGCAGCGACGAGCCCACGGAGTGGCCCTGCGCGGCGAGGAAGGTGAAGACCATGCCGCCGCCGATGAGCAGGCGGTCGGCCTTCGTCAGGAGGTTCTCGATGACGCCGAGCTTGTCGGAGACCTTCGAGCCGCCCAGGACGACGGCGTACGGGCGCTGCGGGTCCGTCGTGGCACGCGAGAGCGCCTCGACCTCCTTGAGGACGAGGTCGCCGGCCGCGGCCGGGAGCAGCTTCGCGACGTCGTAGACCGACGCCTGCTTGCGGTGCACGACGCCGAAGCCGTCGGAGACGAAGGCGTCGGCCAGCGCGGCGAGCTCGCCCGCCAGCTCCTCGCGCTCCGCGTCGACCTTCGAGGTCTCACGGGCGTCGAACCGGACGTTCTCCAGGAGGGCGACCTGGCCGTCGGTCAGGGCGGCGACGGTCTCCCGGGCCGACGGGCCGGTCAGGTCGCCCGCCAGGGCCACGTCCTGGCCCAGCAGCTCGCCGAGGCGCGCAGCCACGGGCGCCAGGGAGTAGGCGGGGTTCGGCTCGCCCTTGGGGCGGCCGAGGTGGGCGGTCACGACGACGCGCGCGCCGGCGTCCGTGAGGCGCTTCAGCGTGGGCAGCGCGGCCTTGATCCGGCCGTCGTCCGTGATGGTGGTGCCGTCGAGCGGCACGTTGAAGTCCGAGCGGACGAGGACGCGCTTGCCGCGCAGCTCGCCCAGGGTGTCGATGGTCTTCATGGGGCACACCTGTCCGTCAGGGCCCGGTGCGTGCGGCGCGACCCTCTGCGTCCGCACGTCCCGGACCGGGGTGATCTGGTCCGTACATGACGACGTCCGCGTGCGCGGCCGGGGATCGGCGCGCGCACGCGGACGTCGTGACTCACGCTCGAGCGATGTCGGGCGCCGGAGTCGTCAGAGCTTCTCGCCGACGTGGACGGTCAGCGCGACGAGCGAGTTGGAGTAGCCCCACTCGTTGTCGTACCACGAGACGACCTTGACCTGGTTGCCGATCACCTTGGTCAGCTTCGAGTCGAAGATGCTCGTGTGCGGGTTGGTGACGATGTCCGACGACACGATCTCGTCGTCCACGTACTCCAGCGTGCCCTTGAGCGGGCCCTCGGCGGCGGCCTTGACCGCGGCGTTGACCTCCTCGACCGTGACCTCCTTCGGAGCCTCGAAGGTGAGGTCGGTGGCCGAGCCGGTGATGACCGGGACGCGCAGGGCGTAGCCGTCCAGCTTGCCCTTCAGCTCCGGGAGCACCAGGGCGACGGCCTTGGCCGCACCCGTGGTGGTCGGCACGATGTTCTGCGCGGCGGCGCGGGCGCGGCGGAGGTCCTTGTGCGGGCCGTCCTGCAGGTTCTGGTCGCCGGTGTACGCGTGGATCGTCGTCATGAGGCCACGCTCGATGCCGATCGAGTCGTTGAGGGCCTTGGCGAGCGGCGCGAGGCAGTTCGTGGTGCACGACGCGTTCGAGATGATGTGGTGCGCGGCCGGGTCGTACTGGTCGTTGTTCACACCCATGACGAAGGTCGCGTCCTCGTTCTTCGCCGGGGCGGAGATGATGACCTTCTTGGCACCGGCGTCGATGTGCGCCTTGGCCTTGGTGGCGTCGGTGAAGAAGCCGGTGGACTCGATGACGATGTCCGCGCCCAGCTCGCCCCAGGGGAGGTTCGCGGGGTCGCGCTCGGCGAGCGCACGGATCTTCTGGCCGTCGACGATGATGTTCTCGTCGTCGAAGTCGACCGACTTCGGGAAGCGGCCCAGCACCGTGTCGTACTTGAGCAGGTGGGCCAGAGTCTTGTTGTCGGTCAGGTCGTTGACGCCGACGACCTCGATGTCCGCACCCGACTCCACGAGAGCGCGGTAGAAGTTCCGTCCGATCCGACCGAAGCCGTTGATCCCGACGCGGATGGTCACGATTGCCCTCCTCAGGGCGCGCCGGTGAGATCCCGACGCACACGGTTGATGCCGACTTCCGCACGCCGCGAGGGGCGTGCTGATGATTCACGTCGTGACCCCGGAACCACCCGACGTTCTTCCACCGGGCGGTCAGCCTCGGGTCACGTCGTCGTCACCTGACGGAATGAGCCTATACCCGAAACCGTGGTGCCGCTGACCCTCGACGGCCTCGTGAGACATGTGGTCTGACCATATGGACACCGTGGCTCGAGCGCCCCGTCCGCCGCCCGTCGGACGGCGTCAGAGGTCGAGCAGCTCCGGGCTCAGGCCGGCCTCGGTGTCCGGGATCCCGACGTCGATGGCCCGCTTGTCCGCCGTCGACAGGAGGCGCCGGATCCGGCCCGCGACCGCGTCCTTGGACAGCGGCGGGTCGGCCAGCTGCCCGAGCTCCTCCAGCGACGCCTGCTTGTGCGCCAGGCGCAGCTCCCCCGCCTGCCGCAGGTGCTCGGGCACGTCCTCGCCCAGGATCTCGAAGGCACGCTGCACCCGCGCGCCCGCCGCGACGGCGGCGCGCGCCGACCGCCGCAGGTTCGCGTCGTCGAAGTTCGCGAGCCGGTTGGCGGTGCCGCGCACCTCGCGGCGCGCGCGCCGCTCCTCCCAGATCTCGCGGGTGCGCACCGCGCCCATCCGGCGCAGGATCTCCCCGATCGCCTCGCCGTCGCGCACCACGACGCGGTCCACGCCCCGCACCTCTCGCGACTTCGCCTGCACGCCCAGGCGCCGCGCGGCGCCGACCAGCGCGAGCGCCGCCTCGGGCCCGGGGCACGTGACCTCCAGCGCCATGGAACGGCCCGGCTCCGTGAGCGACCCGTGCGCGAGGAATGCACCACGCCACACCGCCTCGGCCTCCGCGACGCCCGCCGACACGACCTCAGGGGCGAGACCGCGCACCGGCCGCCCCCGGGAGTCCAGCAGGCCCGTCTGGCGGGCGAGCGACTCGCCGTCGCGCACCACGCGGACCACGTACCGGTTGTTCTTGCGCAGCCCCCCGGCCTGCACCACGATCAGGTCGCTCGTGTGCCCGTAGAGCTCCGTGATCGACTGCCGCAGCCTCGCCGCGGCCGCCTCGTCGTCCAGCTCCGCCTCGATCACCACGCGGCCCGAGATGATGTGCAGCCCGCCGGAGAACCGCAGCGTCGCCGAGACCTCCGCCTTGCGGCACGACGTCCGGGTCACCTTGATCCGCGCGAGCTCGTCCTTCACCTCTGCCGTCAGCGCCATGGCGTCATCCTGCCACGCGAGGCAAGCACCCTGAGCCGTCGGCGGGGTGCCACCGAGGGCCGGTCACACGTCCCCGTAGACGCCCTCGAACACGTCGCGATAGGCCGCCGCCAGGCGCAGCGGGTCGTGGCGCGCCGTCCCGTCGCCGCGACGGACCTGCCGCATGAGCAGCCGCGCACCCATCGCCTGGGCAGCGTCGGCGAGCTCGTCGACGTCCTCGACGGCGGACGGGTCGGCCAGCACCGCGTCCACGCGCAGCCCGGGCGCGTGCCGGAACAACGCCTCGAGGTGGTCCGTCGCGGTGAGCCCCTGGGTCTCGCCACGCTCGGCGGCCAGGTTGAGCGTCACGCACACCCGCGCGTCGGTCTCGAGCAGAGCCCTCGCGAGCTCCGGCACCAGCAGGTGCACCAGCACCGACGAGTACCAGGATCCCGGGCCCAGCACGACCCAGTCCGCGGTGCGGACCGCCTCCACCGCCTCCGGGCACGCCGGCGGGTCCGCCGGCACCAGCCGCAGCTGCTCGATCCGCCCCTCGGACACGGCGACACGGCTCTGCCCGACGACGGTGTCGAGGGTCGCGACGCCGTCGCGACGCACGTCCGCCTCCACCACGAGAGGCACGGACGCCATGGGCAGCACGCGCCCCCGCGCGCCGAGCAGCCGGCCGACCCAGTCGAGCCCCGTCACCGTGTCGCCGAGCAGCTCCCACAGCGCGACGATCAGGAGGTTGCCCATGGCGTGCTTGTCCAGGCTGCCGCCCGAGACGAACCGGTGCTGCAGCAGGTCGCTCCAGGTGCGGCCCCACTCGGAGTCGTCGCACAGCGCCGCGAGCGCCATCCGGAGGTCGCCGGGCGGGAGCACGTCGAGCTCGTCACGCAGGCGCCCCGACGACCCCCCGTCGTCCGCGACCGTCACGACGGCGGTGAGCCGGTCGGACATCAGCCGCAGTGCGGACAGGCTCGCGAACAGGCCGTGCCCTCCCCCGAGCGCCGTCACCGCCGGCGCCCCAGGGCTCGCGACCGGCGTCGTCACTCCTTCCCCAGGTCGCGGGCCGTGAGGGAGACCCGCTGGCCCGCCTCCCGCAGCCGCTGGGCGATCTCGCCCGCGATCGCGACCGAGCGGTGCTTCCCCCCGGTGCACCCGACGGCGATCGTCACGTACCGCTTCTCCTCGGCCAGGTAGCCGGCGAGGACGGGTTCGAGCGCGGCCACGTACCGGTCCACGAAGTCCCGCGCGCCGGGCCGGGCGAGCACGTACTCCCGCACCGGGGCGTCGCGGCCCGTGAGGTGACGCAGCTCGGTGATCCAGTACGGGTTCGCCAGGAAGCGGACGTCCACGACGTGGTCGGCGTCGAGGGGGATGCCGTACTTGAAGCCGAACGCGAGCACGTTCACGCGCAACGCGTCGGGGGCGCCGTCCGCGATGGCGGCGCGCACCTCGCGCGCGAGGTCGTGGACCGACAGCTCCGACGTGTCGATGACCACGTCGGCGCGCTCCGCGATCGACGCGAGCGCGCGGCGCTCCTCGCCGATGCCGTCGAGGATCCGGCCCTCGCCCTGCAGGGGGTGCGGACGGCGGACGCTCTCGTAGCGCCGCACCAGGGTCTCGTCGCGCGCGTCGAGGTACAGGATCCGGTAGTTCACCCCGGCGTCGCGCAGGTGCTGCAGCACCCGGGTGAGCTCGGCGAAGTACTCCCGCCCGCGCACGTCGACCACGACCGCGAGCCGCTCCACGGACGAGCCCGCCCGGGTCATGAGGTCGACGAGCGGCACGATCATCATCGGCGGCAGGTTGTCGACCACGAACCAGTCGAGGTCCTCGAGGACGCCCGCGGCACGCGAGCGGCCGGCGCCCGACATGCCGGTGATGATCAGCACCTCCGGCTCGGACTGCTCCGGCGCGGGGGTCGCGGCCTCGATCTCGGGAATGCCCTGCGGGACGGTGATGGGGTCCGGCTCGCTCATGCGCCCAGCATGCCAGGAGCCGCACCGTCGTGGCTGGTCGGCGCGCTGCCCGCGTCCGGCGTTACGGCCGGGGAGGTCGCTCCTGAGGTCGTGTCCGGTGCGCCGCCGTCACCGCCGAGCGCGGCGACGACCGCCTCGGCGGTCCGCCGGCCCATGCCGCGCACACCGGCGATCTCCTCCACGCTGGCCGCGCGCAGGCGCTTGACCGAGCCGAAGGTGCTCAGCAGCGCCTTGCGGCGTGTCGGCCCGAGGCCCGGTACGTCGTCCAGGACGGACGCCGTCATGCCCTTGCTCCGGCGACGCCGGTGCTGCGTGATGGCGAACCGGTGGGCCTCGTCGCGCACGCGCTGCAGCAGGTAGAGGCCTTCCGAGGAGCGCTGCAGGATCACCGGGTAGTCCTCGCCGGGGACCCACACCTCCTCGAGCCGCTTCGCGAGCCCGCACAGCGCGACGTCGGTGACGCCCAGCTCGTCGAGCGCGCGCTGCGCCGCCGCCACCTGCGGCGGTCCGCCGTCGACGACCACGAGGTTCGGCGGGTACGCGAACCGCTTGCGCTCCCCCGGCTCCTCGGCGGGCACCTCGCCCGAGCGCGGACGGGCGCGGGCGGGCGCGCCGGCACCGTCGCTGTCGTCGCTGTCGTCGAGCTCCACGTCGCCCGACGCCAGCCGGTCGGCCAGGTAGCGCCGGAACCGGCGGGTGATCACCTCGTGCATGGCCGCCGTGTCGTCCCGTGCCCCGTCACCCTCGGGTCCGCGCACCGAGAAGGTGCGGTACTCGCTCTTGCGCGGCAGCCCGTCCTCGAAGACCACCATCGACGCCGACTGGTACGTGCCCTGCGTGTGCGAGATGTCGTAGCACTCGATGCGCAGCGGGGCCGACTCCAGCCCCAGCGCCTCCTGGATCTCCCGGAGCGCCTGGCTCCGTGTGGTGAGGTCGCCCGCCCGGCGCGTCCGGTGCAGGGCGAGGGCGTGCTCCGCGTTCGCCTTCACGGTGGCGGCGAGCTCGCGCTTGTCCCCGCGCTGCGGCACCCGCAGCTCCACCCGGGCTCCGCGCAGACCGGTCAGCCAGGCCGACATCTGCCCGGGATCCGGGGGCAGCACGGGGACCAGCACCTCGCGCGGGACGGCGTCGCGCGTCTCGCGCCGGGACGCGGCCCGGCCGTCGGCGTCGAGGTCCGCCTCCTCCGCCGCCGCGCGCGCGTCCTCGACGGCGCCGTACACCTGCTGCAGCAGGTGCTCCACGAGCTCCGCGTCCGTGACGTCCTCGACCTTCTCCACGACCCAGCCGCGCTGCCCGCGGATGCGTCCGCCGCGCACGTGGAACACCTGGACGGCGGCCTCGAGCTCGTCGCCCGCGAGCGCGAAGATGTCCGCGTCGGTCGCGTCGGGGAGCACGACGGCGTTCTTCTCCGTGGCCCGGCGCAGCGCCTGGATGTCGTCGCGCAGCCGGGCGGCCTGCTCGTACTCCATGGACGCGGCGGCCTCGTTCATCCGCGCGGTGAGGCGCCGCTCGAACCGCTGCGTGTCGCCGGCCATGAAGTCGCAGAAGTCCTGCGCCAGCTGCTTGTGGTCGTCGACGGTGATCCGACCGACGCAGGGCGCCGAGCACTTGTCGATGTAGCCCAGCAGGCACGGTCGGCCGGTCTGGTGGGCGCGGCGGTACACGCCGGCCGAGCAGGTGCGGATCGGGAAGACCCGCAGCAGGAGGTCGAGGGTCTCGCGGATCGCCCATGCGTGGCCGTACGGCCCGAAGTACCGGGTCCCGGGGCGCTTGGCCCCGCGCATCACCTGGGCGCGCGGCACCTCCTCGGCCATGGTCACCGCGAGGTACGGGTACGACTTGTCGTCGCGGTACTTCACGTTGAACCGCGGGTCGTACTCCTTGATCCACGAGTACTCGAGCGCCAGGGCCTCGACCTCGGTGCCCACCACCGTCCACTCCACCGACGCCGCCGTGGTCACCATGCTCTGCGTGCGGTGGTGCAGGTGCGCGACGTCCTGGAAGTAGTTCGACAGCCGCGCCCGGAGGTTCTTCGCCTTGCCCACGTAGATCACGCGGCCGTGCGCGTCGCGGAACCGGTAGACGCCGGGCGACGTGGGGATCTCCCCCGGCTTCGGGCGGTAGGTCGCTGGGTCGGCCATGCCGTCAGCCTAGGTCAGGCCACCGACGCCCCCGGCGCCGCGGTGGGCGGGCCGGGGGCCGGCGGCCGCTACTTCATCGTCCCCGCCGTGACGGACCCCTGGAGCTGGCGCTGGAAGATCAGGTAGGCGATGAGCACCGGCACGATCGTCACGACCACCGCCGCGAACATCGCGCCGAAGTCCACGGCGTACCCCGCCGACGACACGAACGCGGCCAGCCGCTGCGACAGCACGTAGTTCTGCTGCTCGGGGTTCAGCGCGATCGGCAGGATGAACTGGTTCCACAGGCCCAGGAAGTTGAAGATCGCCACCGACGCCATGCCGGGCCTCGCCATGGGCAGCATCACCTGGAAGAAGGTCCGCCAGTTGCCCGCCCCGTCGATCGCCGCGGCCTCGGCGATGTCGTCCGGGAGCCCGCGGAAGAACGCGTAGAGGAAGAACACCGTGAACGGCAGCGCGAACGCCACGTACACCACGATCAGCCCCGGCAGCGTGCCGAGCAGGGCGGCGTTCTGGAGCACGAAGAACAGCGGGACGATCGCGAGGAAGACCGGGAACGTCAGGCCCGCCAGCATGAGGTAGTAGATGGCCCGCCGCCCGGGGAACTCGAACCGGGCGAGCACGTAGGCGCACATCGCCCCCAGGAGCATCACGAGCACCAGCGCGGACCCCACCACGATGATCGTGTTCACGAAGGCCCGGCCGATCTGGGCGTCGACCCACGCGTTCTCGTAGTTCGTGAACGACCAGTGCTCCGGCAACGAGAACGGCGACGCGAAGATCTCCGCGCTCGTCTTGAAGGAGCCGATGAGCACCCAGATCATCGGTGCGATGACGAGGATGCACCAGATCACGAGGACGGTGTGCGAGACCCCGGCGGCGACGCGGTCGCCGCCCGCCGCGCGGGCGGTGCGGGTCCGTGGGACGGCGCGTGCCGCGCGCGGCACCGCCTCGGCGTGGGCGGTCATCCCCGGCCCCTCTCGCTACGGCCGCCGGCGAGGCGGTTCACGGTGAACACCAGCGCGGCGAACACCAGGGTCACGATCGCCATCGCCACGCCCATCGCGCTGGCGTAGCCGAACTTCCCCTCCGTGAACGCCGTGCGGAACAGCTGCTGGGACATCACGAGCGTCGAGTTGTCGGGGCCGCCCTGCGGGTTGAGCGCCTGCACGTACACGAACAGGTCGAGCGCGATGATCCCCAGGTAGATGTAGGCGGTCTGCACGTTGTCCCGGATGAGCGGCAGCGTGATGGACCACGAGGTCCGCCACCGCCCGGCGCCGTCGATCCGCGCCGCCTCGTAGATCTCCGACGGGACGCCCTTGATCGCCGCGATGAAGAGCAGCATGTAGAAGCCGACGAAGCCCCACACGACCACGAACATCGTCACCGGCATCGCCGTGCCCACGTTCCCCAGCCACGCGAACGACTGGAACCGGTCGAGCCCCAGCCCCGTGAGGATGCCGTTGACCAGACCGTTGCTCGGGTCGAGGATGAGGCGCCACATGATGCCGACGGCGATCGCCGGGATCACGTACGGGAAGAGGGACACGACCCGGTAGAAGCCCGACCCTCGGACGCCCCGGATCTGTCCCCTCCCCGCTCCGCCCACCGTGATGAGGATCGCGAACGTCAGCGCGATGACGATGGTGATGAGCGGGATGAACAGTCCGAACATCACGCTGTTCCCGACGGCGTTGACGAACCGCGGGTCCTGCAGCAGCGTCGTGAAGTTCGCCAGACCCACGATGTCGAACTCGGTCGTGAAGCCCGACCAGTTGGTGAGGGCGTAGAACGCGGCCTGGACGAACGGCCAGATCACGAAGACCAGGAAGAGCGCGAGCGGGAGCCCGAGGAAGACGACGAAGAAGCTCACGGTGTCGAACGACCACCCGCCCAGCCGCCCCCTGCGGGGCCCGCGCCCGGGCCCCGCAGGAGCTCCCTCGCCGGCGGGCAGGACCTGCCCGGCGCCGGGGATGGCGGTCATGACACCTCGATCTTGTCGATCGTGTCGTCGTTCGCGATGCGGTCCGTGATCGCCTGCAGCTCCTTGGTGAGGTCCGCCACCGACTTCTTGCCGTCGAGGAAGGAGTTCCAGATCGGGAGCTGCTCCTGGTTCATGCCGTAGGTGTTGACGAAGTTGAACGTGAAGATGTCGGTCCCGGCCGCGCTGAGCATCTCGGTCTGCGACACCAGTGCCGTCGACCCGAACCCGTCGGCGGGGACGATGTCCTTCACGATCGTCGGGGCCAGCTTCGTCTTGGAGAAGTTCGTCGCGGCCTCCTTCGAGAGCATGACCCGCAGCAGCTCCTTGCCGCCGGCGACGCTCTTGGCCTGCGACGGCACGATGAACGGCTCACCGGCGGTCGAGTGCAGCGCCGTCGCCGGCATCGCCGGGCTCGCGGTGACCGAGAAGCTCGGGACGCCCTTCATCTGGAAGTCGGACGCCGTCTGGTCCTTCATCTCGTTCTCGATCCAGGAGCCCGACGGGTAGAGCAGGGCCTCCTGCTTGTTGCTCCACTGCGCCTGGGCCGCGGTGAACTGCGTGCCTGACCCGCCGGGCTTGAAGTACCCGGCGTCGATGATCTCCTTCATGATCGTGAAGGTCGCCTGGAGCGAGTCGTTGGACCAGCAGTCCGGCTTGAGGTTCTCGAGCGCCAGCCGGACCTCGTCGCCGCCCTCCTTGATGGCCGACTCGATCGCGAGGGTTTGGTAGTACGTCGCGGCCTCGGTGCCCCACAGGAAGAGGTACTTGCCGGCCTTCTTCGCCTCCGCGCCGAGGGCCTTGGCTTCCTCCCACGTGGCGGGCGGCGTCCAGCCGTTCTTGTCGAAGAGGCTGCCCGAGTACCAGACGCCGTAGACGGTGAGGACGTAGTTGAGCGCCGCGAACTTGTCCCCGTAGGTGCCCGGGGCGAGGACGCCCTCGTACAGGGTGTCGCGGATGGTCGTGCCCTCGACGTTGGGCGCGTCGATGATGTCGGTGAGGTCCTCGAGCTGGTCGAGGATCGTGTTGAACCCGATCGACTGGGCGCCCGAGTTGTCCACCAGGTCGGGCGGGTTGCCGCCGACGAAACGCGGCTGCAGCTCCGTGGCGATCTGCGTCGAGGGCGAGACCTTGACGGTCGATCCGGCGTGCAGGCCGGCGAGGACCGTGCCGGCGAACTCGACGTAGTCGACGCCGTAGCCGCCGTCGAAGATCACCGCGTCGACCGTGGTGTTCTCGGCCATGCCGAACGGGTTCTTCGCGTCCATCTCGCCACCGGGGGCGGCACTGGTGGCTTCCTCGCCTCCTCCCCCGCCCGTGGCGCACGCCGCGAGCGGGAGGCCGAACGGGACGGCGGCGGCCGTGTACATCACGGCACGGAGCACCGACCGACGGGAGGGCTGGGGGGTGATGTTGCTCTGGTCAGTGGTGAAGTTGCTGGTCATCGTCGTTGATGCCCTTCGTGTCAGGGTGCGTCGCGGGACGCCCCGTCAGCCGTGCTGCTCTGCCCCGCCCGGGGCCCTGCGCCGACCTCCTCGTCTCGCGCCACGGTGAGCCGTTGCGGCGGGTTCCGCACCGCTCACGGAAATAACTCCCATCCACCACGGGGATGGAGTGGAAAATATTCACGCACGGCCGCCACGTCAACAGCCGACACGACAGTGTGACCGGACTGGTATAGATCACCCGCTCGGGTGCGGGTGGCCCCTTACGAGGCGGGCGCCGCGAGCCGCACGGGCGCAGGCTCGACAAGGACCGCGAAGTTGACCGACCGCGCGATGAAGCACAGGGCGTGCGCGCGGTGGTGGAGCTCCGCCACCGCCTCGTCCGTCGCCTGCGGGCCCGCGTCGACGGTCACCCTCGGTCGCAGCGTGACGTCCGTGAACTGCCCCTCGCCCCGAGACTCCACCCGCATCGTGCCGGTCGTGTCGTCCACGTACTCGCGGACCACCAGGCCGTGCTCGGCAGCCAGGTGGAGGAACCACAGCATGTGGCACTGCGCGAGGCTCGCGACGAACAGCTCCTCCGGGTTGTGGCGCGCCGGGTCACCGCGGAACGCCGGGTCGGCGCTCCCGAGCAGCGGCGGCTTGCCCGAGACCAGGACCGTGTGGTCCCGGGAGTACGACGTGTAGGACGTCGTGCCCGGCCGGCCACCGGGGTCGGAGGCCCCGGCCTCGGCAGCATCGGGCCAGGCGACGGTCACGGCGTAGTTGTGGTGCGCTCCCATGGCCACACGCTAGGACGTCAGGCCGCGCTGCGCTTACCGGGACGCTTCGACGCGGTCTTCCCCTTCGTCGTCGCCTTCCCCGAACCCTTCGTCGTGCCCGTCGCCGAGCCCTTCGCCGAGCTCCGCGCCCGCGGCGCCGACGACGCCGAGGTCGCGGCGGCGGACCTCGCCCGGCCGGCAGGGGTCGCCGTCGGCACGGGTGGGTGCTCCTGGAGGATCGGCGCGAGGAACTGGCCCGTGTGGCTCGCCTCGACGTGCGCGACGTCCTCAGGCGTGCCCTCCGCCACCACCGTCCCGCCGCCGGAGCCGCCCTCCGGCCCCATGTCGACGATCCAGTCGGCGCTCTTGATGACGTCGAGGTTGTGCTCGATGACGAGGACGGTGTTGCCCTTCTCCACCAGCGACTGCAGCACGCCGAGCAGCTTGCGGATGTCCTCGAAGTGCAGGCCCGTGGTCGGCTCGTCGAGGACGTAGATCGTGCGGCCCGTGGAGCGCTTCTGCAGCTCGCTCGCGAGCTTGACCCGCTGCGCCTCGCCGCCCGAGAGCGTCGGCGCCGGCTGCCCGAGGCGGACATAGCCGAGACCCACCTCGACCAGCGTGGTGAGGTAGCGCGAGATCGCGGGGAACGCGGCGAAGAACTCCGCGGCCTCCTCGATCGGCATGTCCAGCACGTCCGCGACCGTCTTGCCCTTGAAGTGCACCTCGAGGGTCTCGCGGTTGTACCGCGCCCCGTGGCACACCTCGCACGGCACGTAGACGTCGGGCAGGAAGTTCATCTCGATCTTCAGCGTGCCGTCGCCCGCGCACGCCTCGCAGCGGCCGCCCTTGACGTTGAAGGAGAAGCGACCCGGGCCGTAGCCCCGGACCTTCGCCTCCTCCGTCTCCGCAAAGATCTTGCGGATCCGGTCCCACACGCCCGTGTAGGTGGCCGGGTTGGACCGCGGCGTGCGCCCGATCGGCCCCTGGTCGACGTGCACCACCTTGTCGAGCTGATCCACGCCCGTGACCCGGGTGTGCCGGCCCGCCACCTGGCGCGCGCCGTTGAGCTCGTTCGCGAGCACGGTGTGCAGGATCGAGTTGACCAGCGTCGACTTGCCGGACCCCGAGACGCCCGTGACCGCCGTGAGCACGCCGAGCGGGAACGACACGTCGATCCCCCGCAGGTTGTTCTCCCGGGCGCCGACGACCGTGACCTTCCGGCCGGGGTCGGTCGCGCGACGCTCCGCGGGCAGCGCGATGCTGCGCCGGCCGGAGAGGTAGGCGCCGGTCATCGAGCCCTCGGCCTCGAGGAGCCCGGCGTAGTCGCCCGAGTGCACGACGCGGCCGCCGTGCTCGCCCGCGCCCGGGCCGACGTCGACGATCCAGTCCGCCGCGCGGATGGTGTCCTCGTCGTGCTCGACGACGATCAGCGTGTTGCCGAGGTCCCGCAGGCGGGTCAGCGTCTCGATGAGGCGGCGGTTGTCGCGCTGGTGCAACCCGATCGACGGCTCGTCGAGCACGTACAGCACGCCGACGAGGCCCGAGCCGATCTGGGTCGCGAGCCGGATGCGCTGGGCCTCGCCACCCGACAGGGTGCCCGCCGGACGCTCGAGCGACAGGTAGTGCAGGCCCACGTCGACGAGGAAGCCGAGCCGGGCGTGGATCTCCTTGAGGACCTCGGCCGCGATGGCGCGCTCGCGCTCGCCCAGCTCGAGCCCGTCGAGGAAGGTCTTGGCCTGGTCGATCGGCAGCCGGCACACGTCCCAGATCGACTTGCCGCCGACGGTGACCGCGAGGACCTCGGGCTTGAGCCGTGCCCCCGAGCACACGGGGCACGGGACCTCCCGCATGTAGGCCTCGTACTTCTCCTTCGACCAGTCGGACTCGGTCTCCCGGTGCCGGCGCTCCAGGAAGGTCACCGCGCCCTCGAAGCCGGTGGAGTACTGCCGCTCGCGGCCCCAGCGGTTCTTGTACCGCACGTGCACCTGGTGGTTGCGGCCGAACAGGATCGCGTCACGGGCGCGCTGCGGCAGCGCGCGCCACGGCACGTCCATGGAGAAGCTCATCTCCTCCGCCAGCGCGGTGAGCACCCGCTCGAAGTACTCCGACGACGTCTGCGCCCACGGCACCACGGCACCGTCGCGCAGGGTCCTCTCCTCGTCCGGCACGACGAGGTCGGCGTCGACCTCGAGGCGGAAGCCGATGCCGGTGCACTCCGGGCACGCGCCGTACGGGGCGTTGAAGGAGAACGTGCGGGGCTCGATCTCGTCGAGCGCGAGCGGGTGGTCGTTGGGGCACGCCCGCTTCTCCGAGAACTTGCGCACCCGGTCGAGGTCGTCGATGTCGGCGTCGACGAGCTCGACCATGACCAGGCCGCCCGCGAGCCGCAGCGCGGTCTCCACCGAGTCGGTGAGCCGGCGCTGGACGCCGTCGCGTGACACGAGACGGTCGACGACGACCTCGATGTCGTGCTTGAGCTTCTTCTCGAGCGTGGGCGGGCTGGTCAGCTGCACCACCTCGCCGTCGACCCGCGCGCGGGCGAAGCCCTGCGTCTGCAGCTCGGCGAACAGGTCGGCGTACTCGCCCTTGCGCCCGCGCACGACGGGTGCGAGCACCTGGTACCGGGTGCCCTCCGGCAGCTCGAGGAGCTTGTCGACGATCTGCTGCGGCGTCTGCGAGCGGACCGGCTCGCCGCACACGGGGCAGTGCTGCGTCCCCGCGCGGGCGAAGAGCAGGCGCAGGTAGTCGTAGACCTCGGTGATCGTGCCGACCGTCGACCGCGGGTTGCGGTTGGTCGACTTCTGGTCGATCGACACCGCGGGCGACAGGCCCTCGATGAAGTCGACGTCGGGCTTGTCCATCTGACCGAGGAACTGGCGGGCGTACGCGGAGAGCGACTCCACGTAGCGGCGCTGCCCCTCGGCGAAGATCGTGTCGAACGCCAGGGAGGACTTCCCCGAGCCCGACAGCCCGGTGAAGACGATCAGCCCGTCGCGCGGGAGATCGAGCTCGATGTTGCGCAGATTGTGCTCGCGGGCGCCGGAGATGACGAGGCGGTTGCTCACCCGGGCATCCTACGTCGGCGCGCCGACATTCGTACAGGCGTTCTATACCTTTCGGGGTCTTTTCGCGTGCCTGACCGGTCACACCCGGCCTCCCGACCCGCTCCTGGACGTCCCGGGCCCGCGACCGCGCGGGATGCTTGGATACGGCCATGTCCGTCTACGCCGTCACGTACGTCTACGTCACCGACCCCGACCGCCTCGCGGAGGTCCGTCCGGAGCACCGGGAGTTCCTCCGCGGCCTGCACGAGAGCGGCACGCTGCGCGTGTCCGGCCCGCTGCCCGCGACGCCGGACGGCGAGCCCGGCGGCGCGCTCCTGGTCGTCGAGGCCGAGGACGCGACCGGCGCGCTCGAGCTGCTCGCGGCCGACCCCATGCGGCGCGAGGGTCTGGTGGCGCACCGCGCGGCGCGGGAGTTCGTGCCCGTGATCGGCGGCTTCGCCGCCTGACGCCGGACGCGCGCGGGCCCCGGACGGCGTGCCGTCCGGGGCCCGTGCGCTCGTGTCGTCAGCGGCCCGAGGACTCCGGCCCGGAGGACGCGGGAGCGGTGCCGGGCTCCGACGCCACGTCCTGCGCCTCCGGTGCCGGCGTCGTCGACGACGCCGCGCCCGCGGCGTCGGCCGCGCCCGCCGGCGCCGCGTCCTTCGCGGCGACCGCGGCGGTCCGCCGCGTCTTCGCCAGGCTCGCGACCGTCGCGATCGCGATCGAGCCGAGGATCACGGCGAGGGACAGCCAGATCGGGATCTCAGGTGCCCAGGCGACGTGCTCGCCCCCGTTGATGAACGGGAGCGTGTTGGTGTGCAGCGCCTCGAGGATGAGCTTGACGCCGATGAACCCGAGGATGACCGCCAGGGCGATCGGCAGGTACACCAGCCGCTCGAGCAGGCCGCCGAGCAGGAAGTAGAGCTGCCGCAGGCCCATGAGGGCGAAGATGTTCGCGGTGAAGACGATGAACGGATCCTTCGTCAGCCCGAAGATCGCGGGGATCGAGTCGAGCGCGAACAGCAGGTCGGTCGAGCCGATCGCGACGAACACCACGAGCATCGGGGTGAACAGCTTCTTCCCGTCGACCACCGTGCGCACCTTCGCGCCGTCGTACTCCTGGCTCACCGGCAGCACGCGGCGGAGCAGGCGGATCGCCACGTTCTCCTTGAACTCCTCCTCGTCGTCGCCTCCCGCCACGAGCTTGACCGCCGTGTAGATGAGGAACGCGCCGAAGAGGTAGAACACCCACACGAACTGCTCGAGGATCGCCGCCCCCGCGAGGATGAACGCCCCGCGCAGCACCAGCGCGATGATGATGCCGACCATCAGCACCATCTGCTGGTGCCGCTTCGGCACCGCGAACCGCGACATGATGATGACGAAGACGAACAGGTTGTCCACGCTCAGGGAGTACTCCGTGAGCCAGCCGGCGTAGAACTCCCCGGCGGGGGCTGTGCCGCCCACCGCCAGCACGATCAGCCCGAACACCAGCGCCAGCGCCACGTAGAAGCCGACCCACAGGCCGCTCTCCTTCATGCTCGGCACGTGCGGGCGCCTGCCGACGATGGCGAGGTCGACGGCGAGCAGGAGGATCAGCGCCGCGAGCGACGCCCACTCGAACCAGACCGGCAGCTCGTGGATCATGCGTCTCCTTCGGAGGTGGGTGTCGGCGCGGCGACGGCACGGGCCCGACGGTCACGCCGGTCGCGCGCCAGGGAGGC
The DNA here is from genome assembly GCF_042264825.1 of Isoptericola sp. NPDC056134. NCBI lineage: Bacteria > Bacillati > Actinomycetota > Actinomycetes > Micrococcales > Promicromonosporaceae > Isoptericola > Isoptericola sp. NPDC056134. The sequence continues at coordinate 204,710 of NZ_JBHJVM010000004.1, read as the reverse complement.
GATCGTCGTGACGGCGAGCACCACCACGATGAAGCTGAGGGACAGCGTCGTCGAGATCTCGGGGATCGCCTCGACGTGGTTCCCGCCGTTGATGAACGGCAGCTCGTTGGTGTGCAGGGCGTGGATCACCAGCTTGACACCGATGAAGCCGAGGATCGCCGCGAGGCCGTAGTTGAGGTAGACGAGGCGGTCCAGGAGACCGTCCACGAGGAAGTAGAGCTGCCGCAGCCCGAGGAGGGAGAACGCGTTGGCCGCGAAGACGAGGTACGTCTCCTGCGTGAGACCGAAGATGGCGGGGATCGAGTCGACGGCGAACAGCAGGTCCGCGCTGCCGATCGCGACCATGACGATGAGCATCGGCGTGATGAACCGCTTGCCGTCGATCTTCGCGGTCATCTTGTCGCCGACGTACGTGTCCGTCGTCGGGAAGAGGCGGCGGGTCAGCCGCAGGACGCCGTTCTCGTTCCACTCCTCGTCGTGCCCCGTGCCCGAGCGGGCCTGGGCGATCGCGGTCCAGATGAGGAACGCGCCGAAGATGTAGAAGACCCAGGCGAAGTTCGCGATGATCGCGGCGCCGGCGATGATGAACACCGTGCGCAGCACCAGCGCGATCGTGATGCCGATGAGGAGCACGCGCTGCTGGTACTCGCGGGGCACCCGGAAGCTCGTCATGATCAGGACGAAGACGAACAGGTTGTCGACGCTGAGCGACTTCTCCGTGATGTACCCGGCGAAGTACTCCCCGCCGTACGTCCCGCCCCACACGACCCAGACGATCACGCCGAACACGACCGCGACCGCGACGTAGGCCAGGGACCACGTGGCCGACTCGCGCAGCGTGGGGGCGTGCGGGGTGCGCACGTGGCCGACGTAGTCGACCGCGAGCATCGCGAGGATCACGCCGACGGTGACGATCCAGACCCAGACGGGCACATCCATGAAAACTCCTCCGGTACGTAGCACTGAGCACCGGAGGTCTTCCCCACCCGGAGCGGCTGCGAGCCTGGCGTCCGGGCCGACGAGGCCGGTCCGGCATCCGTGCCGGACGTGATGACGACCTCACCGTGGGCGGGGTACTCCCCTCCAACCCGCACACCCTACATGAGACCCCGGACCCGCCATCCGCGCATGTCACGACGGGATCTCCCGCCCCGCTCAGGCCGTCGCGGCCTGCATCTGCCGCAGCTCCTTCTTCAGCCCGCCGATCTCGTCGCGGAGGCGGGCCGCGACCTCGAACTGCAGCTCCGCGGCGGCGGCGTGCATCTGGTCGCTGAGCTCCTGGATGAGCTCCGCGAGCTCGCCCGCAGCGGCCCCGGCGAGCCGGTTGCCGGTGGTGGCGCCCTCCTTCGGCGAGCCCGGCACGGGCGCGCGCCCCTTGCCCTGCGCGGACGCGGGGGCCTTGCGGTACCCGCCGGACAGCAGCTCCTGCGTGTCGATGTCCTCGCGGGCGAGCATGTCGGTGACGTCCGCGATCCTCTTGCGCAGCGGCTGCGGGTCGATCCCGTGCTCCTCGTTGTACGCCACCTGCTTCGCGCGACGGCGGTCCGTCTCGTCGAGGGCGTACCGCATGGCCGGCGTGATCTTGTCCGCGTACATGTGCACCTGGCCGGTGACGTTGCGCGCCGCGCGCCCGATCGTCTGGATGAGCGACCGCTCGGAGCGCAGGAAGCCCTCCTTGTCGGCGTCGAGGATCGCCACCAGGGACACCTCCGGCAGGTCCAGGCCCTCGCGCAGGAGGTTGATGCCGACCAGCACGTCGTACTCCCCCAGCCGCAGCTCGCGCAGCAGCTCGACGCGGCGCAGCGTGTCGACCTCGGAGTGCAGGTATCGCACCCGCACGTCCTTCTCGAGGAAGTAGTCGGTGAGGTCCTCGGCCATCTTCTTGGTGAGGGTCGTCACGAGCACCCGCTCGTCCTTCTCGACGCGCTCGCGGATCTCGTGCAGCAGGTCGTCGATCTGACCGGTGGTCGGCTTGACGACCACCTGCGGGTCCACCAGACCGGTGGGCCGGATGACCTGCTCCACCACGCCGTCGGACATGGAGAGCTCGTAGTCGCCCGGGGTCGCGGACAGGTAGACCGTCTGCCCGATCCGCTCGACGAACTCCTCCCAGCGCAGCGGCCGGTTGTCCATCGCGCTCGGCAGGCGGAACCCGTGCTCCACGAGCGACCGCTTGCGGGACATGTCCCCCTCGAACATCGCGCCGATCTGGGGCACGGTCTGGTGCGACTCGTCGATGACGAGCAGGAAGTCCTCGGGGAAGTAGTCGAGCAGGGTGTTCGGCGGCGACCCCTGCTCGCGGCCGTCGATGTGCCGCGAGTAGTTCTCGATGCCGCTGCACGTGCCGATCTGGCGCATCATCTCGATGTCGTACGTGGTGCGCATCCGCAACCGCTGCGCCTCCAGCAGCTTGTTCTGCCGCTCGAGGTCCGCCAGCCGTTCCGCGAGCTCGGTCTCGATGCCGCCGATCGCCCGCTCCATCCGCTCCGGGCCCGCGACGTAGTGCGTGGCCGGGAAGAGGTAGACGCTCTGCTCGTTGCGGAGGACCTCGCCCGTGAGCGGGTGCAGCGTCTGGATCGACTCGATCTCGTCGCCGAACATCTCGATGCGGACGGCGAGCTCCTCGTACACGGGGATGATCTCCACCGTGTCGCCGCGCACGCGGAACGTGCCGCGCGTGAACGCCATGTCGTTGCGCGTGTACTGCATCTGCACGAAGCGGCGGAGCATGTCGTCGCGGTCGACCACGTCCCCGACGTCGAGCCGCACCATCCGGTCCACATACTCCTGCGGGGTACCCAGGCCGTAGATGCAGGACACCGACGCCACGACCACGACGTCGCGCCGGGTCAGCAGCGACGACGTCGCCGAGTGCCGCAGCCGCTCCACCTCGTCGTTGATCGACGAGTCCTTCTCGATGTAGGTGTCCGTCTGCGCGATGTACGCCTCGGGCTGGTAGTAGTCGTAGTACGAGACGAAGTACTCGACGGCGTTGTTCGGCAGCAGCTCGCGGAACTCCGTGGCCAGCTGCGCGGCGAGCGTCTTGTTGGGTGCCATGACGAGGGTGGGCCGCTGCAGCTTCTCGATGAGCCACGCGGTCGTCGCGCTCTTGCCGGTGCCGGTCGCGCCGAGCAGGACGACGTCCTTCTCCCCCGCCTGCACGCGGGACGTGAGGTCTGCGATGGCGGTGGGCTGGTCTCCCGAGGGCTCGTAGTCGGACACCACCTCGAAGGGGGCCACCGCACGCTGCAGGTCGGTCACGGGTCGCATGGCACCACCGTACGGCGCGCCTCCGACACCCACCGGTGAGCCCGCCGGTGCGACGGCCGAGGGCGCGCCGCCGCGGCGTCAGGCCTCGGACGCGGCGGCGGACTCCTCGTCCACCTCCGCGCGCAGACGCTGCCAGAGCGTGTCGACCTGCTCGCGCAGCCCGTCCTCCGTGCCCGTGCCGTCCAGCACGACGTCCGCGACGGCGGACCGCTCGTCGTCCGTCGCCTGCGCGCCGACGCGCGCCCGCGCGGCCGCGTCGTCGAGGCCGCGCCCGCCCACGAGCCGCGCGACCCGCTGGTCCGCCGGGGCGTGCACGACCACCAGCAGGTGGAAGTGGTCCGCCTGGCCCGTCTCGACGAGCAGGGGGATGTCGTGGACCACGACGGCCCGGTCGTCCGCCGCGCCGGCGAGCGCCTCGCGCTCGGCCGCGAGACGGCGGATCTCCGGGTGCAGGATGCCCTCGAGGCGCGCCCGTGCCGCCGCGTCGTCGAAGACGAGCCGCCCGAGCGCGGGCCGGTCGAGGGAGCCGTCCGCCGCGAGGACGCCGTCGCCGAAGGCCGCGACGACCTCCTCGAGCCCGACCGTCCCGGGCTCCACCACCTCCCGGGCGAGGACGTCGTGATCGATCACGACGGCGCCCAGCTCGGCGAGGCGGCGCGTGACGACGGACTTCCCTGCGGCGATGCCGCCCGTGAGGCCGATGCGAAGCATGGGCCCATCCTGCCCCCGGCGTAGGCTTCCCGCCATGAGCGCCCAGCGGCACCGGGCCGGGGCGGGCCGGGAGGTGCCATGGCGGGCGGACCCATGATGCGGTCGTACCTGAACGACGCGACGGTGAAGGACCGCCGGCTCGCGGGCCCGACGCTCCGACGCATCCTCGGCTTCGCCCGCCCGTACCGGGCGCAGCTCGCGGCGTTCGTCGGGCTGCTGGTGCTCAGCGCGGCGGCCGGCGCCGTCACACCGCTGCTGTTCCGCCGTCTCATCGACGACGGCATCGCGACCGGCGACCGCGGGCTCGTGCTCGCCATGGCCGCCGCCGCGGCGTCGATCGCGATCGTCACGGCCGCGCTCGCGGTGGCGGAGCGCTGGTTGTCGTCGCGCGTGGGCGAGGGCCTGATCCTGGACCTGCGGTCCGCCGTCTTCGACCACGTCCAGACGATGCCCCTCGCGTTCTTCGCCCGCGCGCGCACCGGCGCGCTCGTGCAGCGGCTCAACGGCGACGTGCTCGGCGCGCAGCAGGCCTTCACCTCGACGCTGCAGACCGTAATCTCCAACGGGCTGACGATCGCGTTCACCCTCGCCGCGATGCTCGCCATGTCGTGGCGGCTCACCCTGGTGTCCCTGGTGCTCGTCCCCGCGTTCGTGCTGCCCGCCCGCTGGTTCGGGCGCCGCCTCGCCGGGCTGGCGCGCACCGGGTACGACCTCAACGCGGACGCCGGGCAGATGATGAACGAACGGTTCAACGTCGCCGGCGCCCACCTGGTCAAGGTGTTCGGCGACCCGGAGGCGGAGAGCGCGCGGTACGCGGCCCAGGTGCGCCGGCTGCGCGACCTCGGTGTCCGCACGGCGCTGCTCGGCACGTGGTTCCGCGTCGGCCTGACGACGCTCGCGTCCCTGGCCATCGCCGTCGTCTACGGCCTGGGCGGGCTGCAGGCGATCGCGGGCGAGCTCACCGTCGGCACCGTCGTCGCGCTCACCGCCTACCTCGGTCGCCTCTACGGGCCGCTCACCGCGATGTCGAACGTGCAGGTCGACGTGATGACCGCCCTGGTCAGCTTCGAGCGGGTGCTCGAGGTGCTCGACCTCGAGCCGGCGCTCGCCGAGAAGCCCGGCGCCGCCGACCTGCGCGCGGCGGTGGCCTCCCGGGGTGCCTCCGTCGAGCTGGACCGCGTGACCTTCCGGTACCCGCGGGCCGACGAGGTCTCGCTCGCGTCCCTCGAGTCGGTCGCGACCCTGCGCTCCGACCCCACCGGGGACACGCTGCGCGACGTGTCGTTCTCCGTGCCCGCCGGCGCGATGGTCGCACTGGTGGGGCTCTCCGGGGCCGGCAAGACGACCGTCTCCCAGCTCGTCTCGCGCCTGTACGACCCCACCTCCGGAACGGTCCGAATCGCCGGAGCGGACCTCCGCGACGTCACCGCCGCGTCGCTGCGCGGCACTGTCGGCGTCGTCGCCCAGGAGGCGCACCTCTTCCACGACACCGTGGCCGCGAACCTCCGCTTCGCGCGGCCCGACGCGACCGACGAGGACCTCGAGCGGGCGCTGCGGCAGGCCCGCATCTGGGACCTGGTGGCCCGGCTGCCCGAGGGCGTCGACACCGTGGTCGGCGACCGCGGCTATCGCCTCTCCGGCGGGGAGCGGCAGCGGCTGGCCATCGCGCGCCTGCTGCTCAAGGCGCCCGACGTCGTCGTGCTCGACGAGGCGACCGCCCACCTGGACTCGGAGTCCGAGGCCGCCGTCCAGGCGGCGCTCGACCAGGCGCTGTCGGGCCGCACGTCCCTCGTCATCGCGCACCGGCTGTCGACCGTCCGGGCGGCGGACAGGATCGTCGTCCTCGCCGAGGGCCGCGTGGTGGAGACCGGCACGCACGCCGAGCTGCTCGCCGCGGGCGGCCTCTACGCCGAGCTCTACGCGACGCAATTCGCGGACGCCGGCGCGACGCCCGCCGAGTAGGCGCGCACCCTCCGGCCACGCACGACGGCGGCCCGCCACCCCGAGGGGTGACGGGCCGCCGTGGGCTACCGGTAGGTCGCGGACGACCCGGTGTCAGTCGCCGATCAGTTGCCCGTGAGCTTCTCGCGGAGCGCGGCGAGCGCCTCGTCCGAGGCGAGCGTGCCCGCGGCCTCCTGCGCCGGCGGGGCCGACGAGTAGGACGAGGACGAGCTGCTCGAGCTGCCGCTGGGGACAGCGTCGTTGACGGCCGCGTCGGCGTCCGCCGCGATGGCCGCACGGACCTGCTCGCGGTGCGACTCCCAGCGGGCGTGCGCCTTGGCGTACTCCGCCTCCCAGGCCTCGCGCTGCGTCTCGAAGCCCTCGAGCCACTCGTTGGTCTCCGGGTCGAAGCCCTCGGGGTACTTGTACTCGCCGTTCTCGTCGTACTCGGCAGCCATGCCGTAGAGCGCGGGGTCGAAGTCCTCGGACTCCGGGTCCATGCCCTCGTTGGCCTGCTTGAGCGACAGCGAGATGCGGCGACGCTCGAGGTCGATGTCGATGACCTTGACGAACACCTCGGCACCGACGCTGACGACCTGCTCGGGCAGCTCGACGTGGCGGACGGCCAGCTCGGAGATGTGCACCAGGCCCTCGATGCCGTCCTCGACGCGGACGAACGCACCGAACGGCACGAGCTTCGTGACCTTGCCGGGCACGACCTGGCCGATGGCGTGCGTGCGGGCGAAGGTCTGCCACGGGTCCTCCTGCGTCGCCTTCAGCGACAGGGAGACGCGCTCGCGGTCGTGGTCGACGTCGAGCACCTCGACGGTGACCTCCTGGCCCACCTCGACGACCTCGGACGGGTGGTCGATGTGCTTCCAGGACAGCTCGGAGACGTGCACCAGGCCGTCGACGCCGCCCAGGTCCACGAACGCACCGAAGTTGACGATCGAGGAGACGACACCGGGGCGCACCTGGCCCTTCTGCAGCGTCTGCAGGAAGGTGGAGCGGACCTCGGACTGCGTCTGCTCGAGCCAGGCACGGCGCGACAGGACCACGTTGTTGCGGTTCTTGTCGAGCTCGATGATCTTGGCCTCGATCTCCTTGCCGACGTACGGCGCGAGGTCGCGGACGCGACGCATCTCCACGAGGGAGGCGGGGAGGAAGCCACGAAGACCGATGTCGAGGATGAGGCCGCCCTTGACGACCTCGATGACGGTGCCGGTGACGACGCCGTCCTCCTCCTTGATCTTCTCGATCGTGCCCCAGGCGCGCTCGTACTGGGCGCGCTTCTTGGACAGGATCAGGCGACCCTCCTTGTCCTCCTTCTGGAGGACGAGAGCCTCGACGGCGTCGCCCACGGCGACGACCTCGCCCGGGTCCACGTCGTGCTTGATGGAGAGCTCCCGGGACGGGATCACGCCCTCCGTCTTGTAACCGATGTCAAGAAGGACCTCGTCGCGGTCGACCTTGACGATCGTGCCTTCCACGATGTCACCATCGTTGAAGTACTTGATGGTGGCGTCGACGGCGGCAAGGAAGTCCTCTTCGGTGCCGATGTCGTTGACGGCAACCTGCGGGGCGGACTTCGTGGTGGAGATGGTCATTGAGTAGATGCTCCGATGCGGACAGGACGTAGTGCGGACAGGGTCTGTGGCGCGAGCACCCGGGCATCGACGCGGGGACCGGTCCGCACGACGGCGGTCCGAACCCCGAGACGTCCTCAGGCGCACTGCACCGCCGACAATCTTATCGATCGTGCGGCGAGGGGTCAACGCGGCCCCCGTGCCACGATGGCCGGGTGAGCCACCATCCTCCCGCGCCCCGTCCCGTCACGCACGCGGGGTACGACGACGTCCCCGACGAGGCGGGGAACGCGGCCGCGCGGGGGTGGTGGGACGAGAACGCCGACGAGTACCTCGCCGAGCACGGCCCGTTCCTCGGCGACGCGGGCTTCCGCTGGGGCCCGGAGGGGCTCACCGAGGCGGAGGCCGGCCTGCTCGGCGACGTCGACGGCGCGCGGGTCGTCGAGATCGGCGCCGGGGCGGCGCACTGCTCGCGCTGGCTGGTCGGCCGCGGGGCCCGGGTCGTGGCCACCGACGTCTCGGCGCGGATGCTGGCCGGCGCGGCACGGCTCAACGACGCCACGGCCACGCCGGTGCCGCTGGTGCAGGCCGACGCCCGGTCCCTCCCCTTCGCCTCCGGGTCCGTGGACGTCGTGTTCACCTCGTACGGAGCCATCCCGTTCGTCGCGGACGCGGAGCGCGTGCACGCCGAGGCGGCCCGCGTGCTGCGGCCGGGCGGCCGGTGGGTGTTCTCCGTGACGCACCCCGTGCGCTGGGCGTTCCCCGACGACCCCACCACCCGGGGCCTCACCGTGCACCGCTCCTACTTCGACCGCCGTCCGTACGTCGAGACCGACGACCTGGGCGAGGTGCGCTACGCCGAGTACCACCGCACGGTCGGCGACCACGTGCGCGACGTCGCCGCCGCCGGCCTCCGCCTGCGCGACGTGGTCGAGCCCGAGTGGCCGGAGTGGAACACCGCCACCTGGGGCGGGTGGAGCCCCGAGCGCGGCGCCGTGCTGCCCGGCACCGCGGTCTTCGTCACGACCAAGGACTGACCCGAGGGGCCCGACCGGTCGTCGGCGGTGACGAAGACGGACGCGGGCCAGGTGCCGTCACGGTCGCGGGACCGAGATCCATCGCCGTCCTCCCCGTCAGTGCCCGGCGTCGTGCCAGGTCGCCCCCGCGCCGACGGAGACGTCCAGCGGCACGTCCAGTTCCACCGCGGAGCCCATCTGCGAGCGCAGCACGTCCTCGGCCGCCTCGCGCTCCCCCGGCGCCACCTCGACCACCAGCTCGTCGTGCACCTGGAGCAGCAGCCGCGACGCGAGGCCCCGCTCGTCCAGCTCGCGCTGCACGCCGAGCATCGCGACCTTGATGATGTCGGCGGCGCTGCCCTGGATCGGGGCGTTGAGCGCCATGCGCTCGGCCATCTGCCGCCGCTGCCGGTTGTCGCTCGTGAGGTCGGGCAGGTAGCGCCGGCGCCCCAGGATCGTCGCGGTGTACCCCGTGGCGCGGGCCTCCTCGACCACCCCCGTGAGGTAGTCGCGCACCCCGCCGAAGCGGGTGAAGTAGTCGTCCATCAGCGACTGCGCCTCGCCGGTCGGGATCGTGAGCTGCTGCGACAGCCCGAAGGCGCTCAGCCCGTACGCGAGCCCGTAGCTCATCGCCTTGATCTTCGAGCGCATCTCGGCCGTGACGTCCTCGGGCGCCACCTCGAACACCCGGGACCCCACGTACCGGTGCAGGTCCTCGCCGGACCGGAAGGCCTCGATCAGCCCCTCGTCGCCGGACAGGTGCGCCATGATCCGCATCTCGATCTGGCTGTAGTCCGCGGTGAGCAGCGTCTCGTAGCCCTCGCCGACCCGGAACGCGCGGCGGATGCGGCGGCCCTCCTCGGTGCGGATCGGGATGTTCTGCAGGTTCGGGTCCGTGGAGCTCAGCCGGCCCGTGGCCGCGATCGTCTGCTGGAACGTCGTATGGATCCGCCCGTCGGGCGCCACCGACTTGAGCAGGCCCTCGACCGTGGAGCGCAGCCGGGTCGCGTCACGGTGCGCCAGCAGGTGCTCCAGGAACGGGTGCTCCGTCTTGACGTACAGGTCCTGCAGGGACGCGGCGTCGGTGGTGTAGCCCGTCTTGATCTTCTTGGTCTTGGGCATGCCGAGCTGGTCGAACAACACCTCCTGCAGCTGCTTCGGGCTGCCGAGGTTCACCTGCCGGCCGATCACGTCGTACGCGTCGGCCGCGGCGTCCGCCACCATCGACGCGAACTGCTTCTCGAGCTCCGTGAGGTACTCGACGTCCGCCGCGATGCCCGTGGCCTCCATCCGCCCCAGCACGGCCGTGAGCGGCAGCTCCAGGTCCGTGAGCAGCCCCGCGGCGCCGCGGTCCTCGAGCTGCCCGGACAGCGCCTGCGCCAGGTCGACCACCGCCGCCGCCCGCACGGCCGCCTGCCGCGCCCGCGGGTCCTCGTCGCCGCCGTCGAGCGCGAGGTCGAGGGCGCCCTGCCCGGCTGCGTCGGGCGCCTCCCCCGCGGACAGCTCCCGCCCGAGCAGGCGGACCGTGAGGTCGGCGAGGTCGTAGCCGCGCTGGTCGGGGTAGCAGAGGTAGGCCGCGAGCTCGGTGTCGAACGAGACGCCCCGCAGGTCGAGACCGCGCCCGGCCAGCTCGTGCCCGGCGGTCTTGGCGCCGTGCACGACCTTCGGCGCCGCCGGGTCGGCGAGCCACGTCGCGAGCGCGCGCTCGTCCTCGGGCGTCACGTCGGCCAGCTCGACGACCGTCGCGGTGGTCTCCCCGTCGTGGTCGTCGGCGAGCGCGACGTCCCACGCGTCCCCGGCCCCCGGCGTCGGCGTCCCCGTGACCTCGAGCCCGAGGGGGCGGCCGGAGCGCGCGGCCAGCCAGCCGCCCAGCCCGCCGGGCTCGAGCGCAGCGAGCGCGACCTGCACGCCCTCCGCCTCGACCGCCTCGGCCGGCTCCGCGGACGGGTCCGCCGCGAGCAGGCGGTCGCGCAGCGCGCCGAACTGCAGGGTGTCGGACACCCGGTGCACGGCCTCCCGGTCGAAACCGGCGAGCCCCAGCTGGTCCACCGACAGGGGGAGCTCGACGTCGTCCAGCAGCCGGTTCAGCTCACGGTTCAGGCGTACCTGCTCGACCGCCTCCCGCAGGTTGCCCGCGGCCTTGCCCTTCAGCTCGTCGACGTGCTCGAGCAGCGGCTCGAGGCCGCCGTAGGTCGTGACCCACTTGGCCGCGGTCTTGGGGCCGACGCCGGGCACCCCGGGCAGGTTGTCGCTGGACTCCCCCACGAGGGCCGCGAGGTCGGGGTACTGCTGCGGGGGCACGCCGTACTTCTCGGCGACAGCCTCCGGGGTCATGCGCGCCAGGTCGGACACGCCGCGCTTCGGGTACAGCACGGTGACGTCCTCGGTGACGAGCTGCAACGAGTCCCGGTCGCCGGAGCAGACGAGGACGTCGAAGCCCGCCTCGCGGCCCTCGCGGGCGAGCGTGGCGAGGATGTCGTCGGCCTCGATGCCCTCCCGCTGCAGCGCGGGGACGCGCAGCGCCTCGAGGACCTCCTTGATGAGCGGCACCTGCCCGCGGAAGACCTCGGGGGTCGCGTCACGGTTGCCCTTGTACTCGGGGAACCGCTCGGTGCGGAACGTCACGCGACCGGCGTCGAACGCGACGGCGGCGTGCGTCGGCTGCTCGTCGCGCAGCAGGTTCGTCAGCATCGAGGTGAAGCCGTAGACGGCGTTCGTCACCTGGCCGCTGGACGTCACCAGCGTGTCCGGCAGCGCGAAGAACGCTCGGTACGCCATGGAGTGGCCGTCGATCAGCAGGAGGCGTGGGCGGGTCCCGGTTCGCGCGGAGGTCGTCACGGGTGCCAACCTATCGCCCATGTCTGACACCACCGCCGACGCGCCCCGCTTCCCCCGCACCCTCGAGGAGTGGAGCGCCGCCGCGCGGGGCACGCTCATCGAACGCCTCGGGATCCGGCTCACGGAGGTGGCCGCCGAGCGCACCGCCGGCACCATGCCGGTGGCCGGGAACACCCAGCCGGCAGGGTTGCTGCACGGCGGCGCGACGGCGTCGCTCGCGGAGACGCTCGCCTCGGTCGCCGCGCAGCAGCACGCGGGACCGGCACGCGCCGCGGTCGGCCTGGAGCTGAACGCGACCCACCACCGCGGTGCGCGGTCCGGGAGCGTGCACGGGGTGGCCACGGCCCTGCACCTGGGGCGGTCGACCGCCGCCTACGAGATCGTCGTCACCGACGACGACGGCCGGCGCGTCTGCACCGCGCGGCTCACCTGCATGATCCTCGACGCCCGCTGAGAGCGGGCGGGCACCGCGCGGGCCGCGGAGCCCGACGGACCGGTCAGGAGGGGACGGACTCGCTCGCCGGGTCGTGCCGCGTCGCGACACCCAGGGAGGTCACGCCGTCCGGGCCCTCCACGCCCTCGCCGCGGTCGGCGGCACGCTCGGCGGCCGCGCGCAGCGCGGCGTCCCGCTCGGCCTGGAAGGCGCGCAGGTCGACCGGGCCGGTGGGCAGCCCCGCGGCCCGCGCCCGGCGACGGCGGGCGACGAGATCCTCGATCGCCGCGCGGGTCGCGTCGCGGCGCCCCGCCCGGGCCGCCGTCCGCGTCCCGCGGGGGTTCTCCTGGACCAGCCGGCGCTGCAGCGTCGCCGTGGCGACCACGCGGTGCCCCGACGTGGGGGCGAAGCCCAGCCGGGCGAGGAAGCGGTGCATGCCGCGGGCGCCCGGGGCGGGCGCGCAGTAGACGTTCTCGGCGCCCCGCTCCCCCGCCACGGCGGCCGCGGCCGCGAGGAGCGCGTGCCCGACGCCGCGGCGGCGGGCGGACGGGCTGACGAAGACGGCGTCGACGTACAGGCTCGTGGTCGTCGCGAACAGCAGCGGGTCGATGACGCGCAGCACGGCGAACCCGCAGATCTCGCCCTCGTGGCTCGCGACGAGCACCTGCCCGCCCGCACCCAGCAGCACGCTCAGGTGCTCCAGGAGGCGAGAGGCGTCCGAGGGGGTCCCCTGCGCGGCCGACGGCGACTCCTCGACGGCGCGCTCCGCAAGGCGCGCGACGTCGACCATGTCGTCCTGCTCGACCGGCCGGACCTCGACCGCTGCACGCATCGGCACCTCCTCGACGAATGACCGTCCCGTCCCGGGGCGCGGTGGGAGCCTTCCCACCCCGACTCCGAGGGCCACCCCGGCAGCCCCGGGGTCACGGTCGTTGAAGCATGAATATCACAGATTGGTCACGACACCCAGGCGACGATAGCGACCCCGTCGCCCTCGCACAATGGGCAGTGGCCCGGTCCCAGGACTCCTCCTGCGACCGGGCCACCGTGGTGCGGATCAGGCTCCGCCGACCTGCTCGATGACGGCGTCCGCGACCTCGCGCATCGTGAGGCGGCGGTCCATCGACGTCTTCTGGATCCAGCGGAAGGACTCCGGCTCGCTCAGACCCATCTTGGTCATGAGGAGGCCCTTCGCGCGGTCCACGCGCTTGCGGGTCTCGAACCGCTCGGTGAGGTCGGCGACCTCGGCCTCGAGCGCCCCGATCTGCTGGTAGCGGGAGATCGCGATCTCCACCGCCGGGAGCAGGTCCGCCGGCGTGAAGGGCTTGACGACGTAGGCCATCGCGCCGGCGTCGCGCGCCCGCTCGACGAGCTCCGTCTGGGAGAACGCGGTGAGCAGGACGACCGGGGCGGCGTGCGCCTTGCCGATCCGCTCGGCCGCCGAGATGCCGTCCAGCTCGGGCATCTTGACGTCCATCACGACGACGTCGGGCTTGAGCTCGGTGGCGAGCCGCACCGCGGTCTCGCCGTCGCCGGCCTCGCCGACGACGTCGAAGCCCGCCTCGCGGAGCGTCTCGACGACGTCCATCCGGATGAGCGCCTCGTCCTCGACGACGACCGCGCGACGCGCGGGTCGCTCCGGCGTCTTCGGGGCCTCGGGCTCCTGGTCGATCAGGGGCGGCAGGTCGAGCGGCACCGTCGCCTCGGGCTTCGCGTCGTGGGGCTTCTCGTCGGTCACCCGTCCATCCTAGTGGTCGCGCGGGGGCGCCGCGTCCCGTGCCGGGTGTGACGAGTGCGACGGCTCGGCCCGCCGACCGGCCGACGGACGGTTCGGTCGCCGCCCCGCGCGCGTGGTTGGATGGGCCGCGCGCCCCGGTAGCCCAACCGGCAGAGGCAATCGGCTCAAACCCGATCCAGTGTGGGTTCGAATCCCACCCGGGGCACCTCCGCGTCCGCACGACGCCCCCACGACACCCCCTCGACCCGGACCCGGCGCGAGCCCTTGCCGCCGTCCCGCCGTGTCGGTAACTTTCAGGATCAAGCCCTTTCGGGGCAACCCTTGACCGCTCCGCACGTGTCCGGCGTCGCCGCTCCCCCGCAACGAGGCGAGGGCCCGGCGACCCCATCGCGACGGCGACGACGCCGGCGCCACCTGGCAGGACGACCGGCCACGGCCCACCGACCGCGACGTGGCGGTCCGCGAGTCGCCCTGCAGCAGCACGAGGCAGGAAGGACCACCTGACGATGCGCGACGACCACACCGCCGTCGGACCCACCGCCCCACGGGAACCGCGGGGACCACGGTTCGACCGGCGCCACCTCCTCACCGGCACGCTCCTGGGCGCGGCGAGCGTCCCGTTCGCGGCGGCCGCCACGCAGGCGGCACCCCGCCGCGCCGCGGCCCCGGCGTCCGCCGGGCGCCCCGCCCGCCCCGTCGTCCCCGGCGCCGACCGCGCGCACGCCGACGGCTGGTCGGCCCTCAGGGGCGACCGGGTCGGCGTGATCACCAACCCCACCGGCGTGCTGCGCAGCCTGCGCAACGTCGTCGACGAGATGCACGAGTCCGGCGCCGTCGACCTCGTCGGAGTCTTCGGGCCCGAGCACGGCTTCCGCGGGACGGCCCAGGCCGGCGGCTCGGAGGGCACCTTCGTCGACGAGCGCACCGGACTGACCGTCTACGACGCCTACGGGGCCGGCGTCACGACGATGACCGAGATGTTCCGGGCCGCGGAGGTGGAGACCGTCGTCTTCGACATCCAGGACGTCGGCGCCCGCTTCTACACGTACATCTGGACGATGTGGACGGCGATGCAGGCCGCCGTCGCGACGGGCTCCCGCTTCGTCGTGCTCGACCGGCCCAACCCGGTGGGTGGCACGGCACGCGGCCCGATGATGACCGCCGGGTTCACGTCGGGCGTCGGGGCCAAGGAGATCGTGCAGGCCCACGGCATGACCGTCGGGGAGCTCGCCCGGTTCTTCGACGGCGAGTTCCTGCCCGACGTCGCCGGCGCGCGCCTGGACCGGCTCGACGTCGTCGAGGTCGCCGGCTGGCGGCGCGACGTGACCTTCGCGGGCACCGGGCTCGACTTCGTCATGCCCAGCCCGAACATGCCGACCCCCGACACGGCCCTCGCCTACCCCGGGACCTGCATGTTCGAGGGCACGAACCTGTCCGAGGGGCGCGGCACCACCCGCCCCTTCGAGCTGATCGGCGCGCCGTACGTCGACCACCGCTGGGCGGCGGCCCTCACGGACGCCGGCCTGCCGGGCGTCCTGTTCCGGGAGGCCTACTTCAACCCGACCTTCAGCAAGCACGCCGGCACCGTGTGCGGAGGCGTCCAGGTCACCGTCGACGACCCGGCCCGGTTCGACCCGGTGCGCACCGGGGTCGCGATGCTCGTGGCGGCGGCGTCCCTCTACCCCGAGTTCGCCTGGCGCGAGGACGCATGGGACCCCGAGCGGCCCTTCTGGATCGACAAGCTCACCGGCTCGCCGCGCCTGCGGCAGCAGATCGACGCCGGGGCCACCACCGACGACGTCGTCGGCGCCTGGCACGACGAGCTGGCGGACTTCGACAGGCGTCGTCAGCAGTACCTGATCTACCGCGGGCCGCGGGCGTGAGCGCCGCCCTGCGGCGGGGGCCGCGCCAGGGCCGCGTGGCGACCGCGGCCGTGCTCGCGGCCGGCCTGGTCGCGGTCCCGCTCGTCCACGCCACCTCGGCGGCCGCCGACCAGCGCGGGCCCGCGGTGGGCTTCATGCCGCCGTCGACCACGCTCGCCGCGGCCGACCCGGCGGACGTCGGGCTCGACCCGGCGCCGATCGAGGAGGCCGTCGCGCAGGTCCGCGCGCACGAGGTGCCGGTGGGCTCGGCGGCCTACCCGCTCTACCCGGGGGCCGTCGGCCTCATGGGGTACCAGGGGAAGGTCGTGCGCACCGACGCCAGCGGCTGGGCCGTCGCCTACGGCGACGAGGGCGTCGCCCTGCCCGCCGACGAGCGCGTGCCGATGCGTGAGGACACCATCGTCGACCTCGCCTCGGTGTCGAAGCTGTTCACCTCGATCGCGGTCGTCCAGCTGGTCCAGGAGGGCCGCGTCGCGCTCGACGAGCCGCTCGCCACCTACGTCCCCGAGTTCGCCGCCGGCGGCAAGGGGGAGGTGACCGTGCGACAGCTGCTCACCCACACCTCGGGCCTCGTGTCGTGGCTGCCGCTGTGGAGCGCCTACCCCGACCCGGAGTCCCGGATCGCCGCGGTGATGGCGCAGCCCCTCGACGCGCCGCCGGGGACGCGCTACCTGTACAGCGACCTCAACCTCATCAGCCTCGGCGTGCTCGTCGAGCGCCTCCGGGGCGCGCCGCTCGACCAGGTCGTGGCCGACCGGATCACCGGCCCGCTCGGGATGACGGACACCGGGTACAACCCGACCGCCGTGGAACGTACGGCGGCGACGGAGTACCAGGCCAGCCCACCGCGCGGCGTCGTCCGGGGCGAGGTTCACGACGAGAACGCCTGGTCCCTGGGCGGGGTCGCCGGGCACGCCGGCGTGTTCTCGACGGCCGGCGACCTGGCGATCCTGTCCCAGGCCCTGCTCAACGGCGGCCGGTACGGCACGGCCCGCATCCTGTCCCCCGCGTCGGTGCGTCTCATGGTCACGGACCTGAACGGCGCCTTCCCCGGGGACGCCCACGGGCTCGGCTTCGAGCTCGACCAGCGGTGGTACATGGACGCCATGTCGGGGCCGCGCACGGCCGGGCACACCGGGTACACGGGCACGTCGATCGTCATCGACTTCGACACGCACTCGTTCGCGATCCTGCTGACCAACCGCGTGCACCCGTCGCGCGACTCGGGCAGCATCAACCCCGCGCGGCGGGAGTGGGCGAGCGGTCTGGCCCACGCCCAGGGGATCGAGCCCCGGCGCGGCGCGGACGCCTGGTTCTCGGGCGACGAGAACGCCACGACGTCGACGCTCACCACCTCGCTCGACGTGCCCGCGAGCGGGGGCCGCCTGGCGTTCGACCTCTACCTCGACACGGAGGAGACCGACCTGCTGCACCTGGAGACCTCCGCCGACGGCGGGACGACCTGGGCGCCGCTGCCGTTCACCGTGCGGGACCGCGGCCCGGCCGAGCATCCCGACGGCACGGCGTCGGGCTCGGGCACGCGGCGCTGGGCACAGGCCCGGGCACAGCTGCCACCGGGCGACCTGGACCTGCGCTGGCGCGTCGTCACCGACCCGCTGTACCTCGGCCGCGGCGTCCTGGTCGACGACGTCGTCGCCCGCGCCCCCGGCTCCCTCCTGCTGGACGGGGAGGCGACGCCCGAGGCGTTCCGGGCCGACGGCTGGCGCCTCGTGAGCCGCTAGGTCCGGCCCGGGAACGCCGGGTACGACGACGCCGGGGGCGTGCGGCAGGCTCGGC
>NZ_JBHJVM010000004.1:185789-187487 GCF_042264825.1 Isoptericola sp. NPDC056134 | reverse complement strand
TCTCCCTTCGGTCTTTTCCCCCCCTCCCCTTTCCATCTTGTCTCGTGCTCTCGGTTCCACCCTCCCCCCCCCGCCACCCCCGGCGTGCCGGCGCGAGGCGGAGCCGCCTCGCGCAGGTGCGATCAGACGTCGGAGTGGCTGCCGACCTGGTGCACGAGGATCGAGTTCGTCGTGCCGGGCACGCCCACCGGGGCGCCGGAGACGATCACGACGCGGTCGCCGGGCTCGGCGAGCCCGTTGGCGCGGAGCGTGGAGTCCACCTGGCCGACCATGGCGTCGACGCTGTCGACCTTCGGCACCTGGTAGGTGGTGGTGCCCCAGGTGAGCGCGAGGACGTTGCGCACGCTCTCCTCCGGCGTGAAGGCCAGCAGCGGGATGCCCGAGCGCAGGCGCGACATGCGCTTGGCCGAGTCGCCCGACTGCGTGAACGTCACGAGGTACTTCACGCCGAGCGTCTCGCCGATCTCGGCGGCCGCACGGGTGATGACGCCGCCGCGGGTGTGCGGCGAGGAGCCCAGGGGGGCGATGCGCTCGCGACCCATCTCCTCGGTCGCCTCGATGATCCGGGCCATCGTCTGGACCGTGATGATCGGGTAGTCGCCCACGCTGGTCTCGCCCGAGAGCATGACCGCGTCGGCCCCGTCGAGCACCGCGTTGGCGCAGTCGGAGGCCTCGGCGCGCGTCGGCGTCGGGCTGGTGGTCATCGACTCCAGCACCTGCGTGGCGACGATGACGGGCTTCGCGTTGCGGCGGGCCAGCTCGACGATGCGCTTCTGCACCAGCGGGACCTGCTCCAGCGGCATCTCCACGGCGAGGTCGCCGCGCGCCACCATGAAGCCGTCGAAGGCCGCGACGACCTCCTCCAGGTTCTCCACCGCCTGCGGCTTCTCGATCTTGGCGACGACGGGGACCGTGCGGCCCTCCTCCGCCATGATCGCCGCGACGTCGTCGTAGTCCTTGGCGGACCGCACGAACGACAGCGCGATGATGTCCGCGCCCATGCGCAGCGCCCAGCGCAGGTCGTCGGTGTCCTTCTCCGACAGCGCCGGCACGGAGACCGCGACGCCGGGGAGGTTGATGCCCTTGTTGTTCGAGACCGGGCCGGCGACCTCGACGGTCGTGACGACGCGCGGGCCCTCGACGGCGGTGACGCGCACGCGCACCTTGCCGTCGTCGATGAGGAGCGGGTCGCCGACGCGGGCGTCGCCCGCCAGACCCTTGTGGGTCGTCGAGACGAGCTCCTTGGTGCCCTCCACGTCCTCGGTGGTGATGGTGAACGTGTCACCCTCGTTGAGGTAGTGCTTCTGGTCGCCCGCGAAGCGGCCGAGCCGGATCTTCGGGCCCTGGAGGTCGACGAGGACTGCGACGTTGCGGCCGGACTCCTTCGCCGCCTCTCGGACACCGTGGTAGACGGCCTCGTGCTCCGCCTGCTCTCCGTGGCTCCGGTTGATCCGGGCCACGTCCATGCCCGCGTCGACCAGCTCACGGAGCTTGGTCGGGGACGCCGTCGCGGGTCCGATGGTGCACACGATCTTCGCTCTGCGCATGTCTCCAGCCTCGTCGTCGATCCGCCCCGGCGCGAGCCGGGGCGGGGCCCGGGGGCCCGAAAAGCACCCCGGTGCTACTTCCCCTTTTTTCTTCCTCCCCCCCCCCCCAGAACACCCCCGGACCCACCAACGCGGGGGGGCCCCGAACGCC
>NZ_JBHJVM010000004.1:0-185779 GCF_042264825.1 Isoptericola sp. NPDC056134 | reverse complement strand
ACGCCGCCCCAGAGATGGAGCAGTTTTGGGGGCTCGGAGGTGTGGATAAGAGGCAGGGGGCCCGGGTGCCCGAACGGCACCCGGGTACTGCTTCGTCGTTGTTCTTCTTATCCTCGCAGCGCGACCGTCCGCGGGCCGACCGGCGCGGGCAGCTCGGAGCTGCCCTGCAGGTAGGCGTCCACGGCGGCCGCCGTCGCGCGGCCCTCGGCGATCGCCCAGACGATCAACGACTGCCCGCGGCCCGCGTCACCCGTCGCGTACACGCCGGGCAGGCTGGTGGCGTAGTCGTCGCCGCGCCGCACCAGCCCGCGCGTCGTGAGCTCCGCGCCGGTCTGGGCCACCAGCTCGTCGGTCTCCGGGCCGGTGAACCCCATCGCGATCAGGACCAGGTCCGCCGGGATCTCCCGCTCGGTGCCCTCCTTGGGCACCCGCCGGCCGTCCGGCAGGTACTCGGTCTCGGCGACCTTCAGGGCCCGGACGTTCCCGTCCTCGCCTCCCACGAACTCTACCGTCGAGGCCAGGTAGCTGCGCTCCCCGCCCTCCTCGTGGGACGTCGAGACCTCGAAGACGATCGGGTCGGTCGGCCACGGCTGGCTCGCCGACCGCTCGAGCGGCGGCTTCTTGCCGATCGCCAGGGTCGTGACGCTGGCCGCGCCCTGCCGCAGCGACGTGCCGAGGCAGTCCGAGCCGGTGTCGCCGCCGCCGATGATCACGACGTGCTTGCCCGCGGCCGACGGCGCGCCGTCGACGGGGTTCCCCGCCGCGGCCTTGTTCGCCGGGGTGAGAAAGTCCATCGCGAAGTGCACGCCGCCGAGGTCGCGGCCGGGCATCGCGAGCTCGCGCGGCACGGTGGCGCCGGTAGCCAGGACCACGGCGTCGAACCGGCGGCGCAGCGCGTCCCAGGTGATGTCGCGGCCGATGGCGACGCCCGGGCGGAAGCGGGTCCCCTCGGCCTCCATCTGCTCGAGCCGCCGGTCGATGTGCAGCTTCTCGAGCTTGAAGTCGGGGATGCCGTAGCGCAGCAGCCCGCCGATCGCGTCGTCGCGCTCGTACACGACGACCGTGTGGCCGGCGCGCGTGAGCTGCTGGGCGGCGGCCAGGCCCGCCGGGCCCGACCCGACGACGGCCACCGTCGAGCCCGTGAGCCGCTGGGGCACCTGCGGCGTCACCAGGCCGCGCTCGAACGCCTCGTCGATGATCGAGACCTCGACGTTCTTGATCGTCACGGCGGGCTGGTTGATGCCCAGCACGCAGCTCGTCTCGCACGGTGCCGGGCAGACGCGCCCGGTGAACTCCGGGAAGTTGTTGGTCGCGTGCAGGCGCTCGATCGCGTCGGCCCACTGGTCGCGCCACACCAGGTCGTTCCACTCGGGGATGAGGTTCCCCAGCGGGCAGCCCTGGTGGCAGAACGGGATGCCGCAGTCCATGCAGCGGCCCGCCTGCTCCTTGAGGAACGGCTGGCCCTCCTCGCGGTGGGCGTGCGTGTCCTTCCAGTCACGCAGCCGCACCTCGACGGGGCGGTTCGGCGGGAGCTCGCGCTCCCGCACCTTCAGGAATCCGCGGGGGTCAGCCACGCGCCACCTCCATGATCTGCTCCCACATCGCCGGGTCGAAGTCGTCGCCCTCGCCCAGCGTCTTCCCGGCGGCCTCGGCGTCGGCCAGCGCGGCGCGCACGCGGGCCCAGCCCGCGGGCAGGACCCGCGAGAAGCGGGCCCGGGCGCCGTCGTCCTCGAGGAGCTCGGCCGCCACGGGCGAGCCGGTCTCCGCCAGGTGCCGTTCCAGCAGACCGCGCACGCGGTCCCAGTCGGCGTCGTCCAGCGCACCCACCTCGAGCTCGCCGCTCTTCACCGCCTGGATGTTCATCGCGACGTCGCGCAGGTTGAGCACGTACGCCACGCCGCCCGACATGCCGGCGCCGAAGTTGCGGCCCGTGGGGCCGAGCACCAGCACCGTCCCGCCGGTCATGTACTCGCAGCCGTGGTCGCCCACGCCCTCGGTCACCAGCGTCGCGCCGGAGTTGCGCACGGCGAAGCGCTCGCCCACGCGGCCCCGGAGCAGGATCTCGCCCGACGTCGCGCCGTAGCCGATGACGTTGCCCGCCACGACGTTCGCGGCGCCCTCGAGCACCGCCGACCGGTCGGGGCGCACGACGATCCGGCCGCCCGACAGACCCTTGCCGACGTAGTCGTTGGCGTCGCCGTACAGGCGCAGCGTGACGCCGCGCGGCAGGAACGCCCCGAGCGACTGGCCGGCGGAGCCCGTGAGGGTCACGTCGATCGTGTCGTCGGGCAGCCCGGCACCGCGGTACCGCTTGGTCACCTCGTGGCCGAGCATCGTGCCGACCGTGCGGTTGACGTTGCGGACCGGCGCCTCGATCCGTACGGGGAGCGCGTCCTCGAGGGCGGGGCGCGCCTTCTCGATCAGCTGGTTGTCCAGCGCCTTGGCCAGGCCGTGGTCCTGGGTGGCCACCTGGTGCAGCGTGGTGCCCGGCGCCGCCTCGGGCGCGGCGAGCACCGGCGCGAGGTCCAGGCCCTGCGCCTTCCAGTGGTCGACGGCCTTGCGCGTGTCGAGGGCCTCGACGTGCCCGACGGCCTCCTCGATCGAGCGGAAGCCGAGCGAGGCGAGGTGCTCGCGCACCTCCTGCGCGATGAACTCGAAGAAGTTCACGACGAACTCCGGCTTGCCCGTGAACCGCTTGCGCAGCTCCGGATTCTGCGTGGCCACGCCCACCGGGCAGGTGTCCAGGTGGCAGACCCGCATCATGACGCAGCCCGAGACGACCATCGGCGCCGTGGCGAAGCCGAACTCCTCGGCCCCGAGCAGCGCCGCCACGACGACGTCGCGACCGGTCTTCATCTGCCCGTCCACCTGCACGACGATGCGGTCGCGCAGGTTGTTGAGCACGAGCGTCTGCTGGGTCTCGGCGAGGCCGATCTCCCAGGGCGTGCCCGCGTGCTTGAGCGACGTCAGCGGGCTCGCGCCCGTGCCGCCGTCGTGCCCGGAGATGAGCACCACGTCCGCGTGCGCCTTGGACACGCCCGTCGCCACGGTGCCGACGCCGAACTCGGAGACGAGCTTGACGTGCACGCGCGCCGCCGGGTTGGCGTTCTTGGCGTCGTGGATGAGCTGCGCGAGGTCCTCGATCGAGTAGATGTCGTGGTGCGGCGGCGGCGAGATGAGGCCCACGCCGGGCGTCGAGTGCCGGGTCTTGGCGACCCACGGGTACACCTTGGGCCCGGGCAGCTGGCCGCCCTCGCCCGGCTTGGCGCCCTGGGCGAGCTTGATCTGGATGTCGTCGGCGTTCGTGAGGTACTCGCTCGTCACGCCGAACCGGCCGGACGCGATCTGCTTGACCCGCGAGCGGCGCTCCGGGTCGTACAGGCGCTCCGGGTCCTCGCCGCCCTCGCCGGTGTTGGACCGGCCGCCGAGGCGGTTCATCGCGATCGCGAGCGTCTCGTGCGCCTCCGCGGAGATCGACCCGTACGACATCGCGCCGGTGTTGAACCGCTTGACGATCTCCTCGACCGGCTCGACCTCGTCGATCGGCACCGGCTCGCGGTCCGGGGTGAAGCGCAACAGGCCGCGGAGCGTCATGAGCCGACGGGACTGCTCGTCCACGCGACGCGTGTACTGGCGGAAGATGTCCATCCGCCCGGTGCGGGTGGCGTGCTGCAGCCGGAAGACGGTCTCGGGGTCGAAGAGGTGCTCCTCCCCGTCCCGGCGCCACTGGTACTCGCCGCCACTGGTCAGCCGCTGGTGGGCCGCGTGGTTGCCCGACGCCGGGTAC
This sequence comes from Isoptericola sp. NPDC056134, assembly GCF_042264825.1. Classification (NCBI taxonomy): domain Bacteria; kingdom Bacillati; phylum Actinomycetota; class Actinomycetes; order Micrococcales; family Promicromonosporaceae; genus Isoptericola; species Isoptericola sp. NPDC056134. The sequence continues at coordinate 181,992 of NZ_JBHJVM010000004.1, read as the reverse complement.
GCCTCCGCGTGCCGCGCCGCGACCTCGGCCGCGATGACGTCCAGGCCGATGCCGGCCAGGCGGCTCGTCGTGCCGGTGAAGTAGTCCTCGACCAGCTCGTGCGAGAGCCCGACGGCCTCGAAGATCTGCGCGCCGCGGTAGGACATGATCGTGGAGATGCCCATCTTGCTCATCACCTTGAGCACGCCCTTGCCGAGCGCGGTGATGAGGTTGGCGACGGCCGCCTCCGGCGTGACGGCGAGGTAGCCGCGCAGCGCGAGGTCCTCCACCGTCTCCATGGCGAGGTACGGGTTCACCGCGGCCGCGCCGTAGCCGATGAGGAGCGCGACGTGGTGCACCTCGCGCACGTCGCCGGCCTCCACGACCAGCGAGATCCGGGTGCGCGTGCCCTGCCGCAGGAGGTGGTGGTGCACGGCGCTGGTCAGCAGCAGCGACGGGATCGGCGCGAGCTCCGAGTCGGAGTCGCGGTCGGACAGCACGACGTGCGTCACGCCCGCCGCGATGTCGGCGTCGACCTGGGCGAAGATCTCCTCGAGCCGGGCCTGCAGCGCCTTGCCGCCGCCGGACACCTCGTAGAGGCCGCGCACGATGCCGGCGCGGAACTCGCCCTCCAGCCGCGGGTCGCGGTCGATGCGCACGATCTTGGCGAGCTCGTCGTTGTCGAGCACCGGGAACGGCAGGTCGAGCTTGCGGGCGTGGCTCGCGACCTCCTCCAGGAGGTTCGGCTCCGGGCCGATCGTGCTGTCGATCGCGGTGACGAGCTGCTCACGGATCGAGTCCAGCGGCGGGTTCGTCACCTGGGCGAACATCTGCGTGAAGTAGTCGAACAGCAGCCGCGGCCGGCTCGACAGGACGGCGATCGGCGTGTCCGAGCCCATGGCCCCGAGCGCCTCCGCGGCGGTGTCGGCCATCGGCGCGAGGAGGATCTTCAGCTCCTCGGTGGTGTACCCGAAGGCGCGCTGCCGCCGCTGGACGGACGCGGGCGAGTGCGCGACGTGCTCGCGCTCCGGCAGCGAGTCCAGGGTGATCGTGTTGCCGGCGATCCACTCGCCGTACGGCCGCTGGGCGGCGAGCTGCGACTTGAGCTCGTCGTCCTCCACGATCCGTCCCTGCGCCGTGTCGACGAGGAACATGCGCCCCGGCTCGAGGCGCCCCTTGCGCACGATCGTCGCGGGGTCGAGGTCCAGGACACCGGCCTCCGACGCGAGCACGACGAGGCCGTCCTCCGTGACCCAGTAGCGGCCCGGCCGCAGGCCGTTGCGGTCGAGGACCGCGCCGATGAGGGTGCCGTCGGTGAACGTGAGGCAGGCGGGCCCGTCCCACGGCTCCATGAGGTTCGCGTGGTACTGGTAGAACGCCCGCCGGGCCGGGTCCATCTCGGCGTGGTTCTCCCACGCCTCCGGGATCATCATCAGCACGGCGTGCGGCAGCGAGCGGCCGGACAGGTGCAGCAGCTCCAGCACCTCGTCGAAGCTGGCCGAGTCGCTCGACCCCTCCGTGCACACGGGCAGCAGCGGCGTCAGGTCGCCGAGCACCTCGCTGGCCATGGTGCTCTCGCGGGCGGCCATCCAGTTGCGGTTGCCGCGCACCGTGTTGATCTCGCCGTTGTGCGCCACGAGCCGGAACGGCTGCGCCAGCGGCCACGACGGGAAGGTGTTCGTGGAGAACCGCGAGTGGACCAGCGCGATCTCCGACGCGTAGCGCGGGTCGCTCAGGTCCGGGAAGAACGGCTCGAGCTGCGCCGTCGTGAGCATGCCCTTGTACGTCAGGGTGCGGCTCGACAGCGAGGCGAGGAACAGGTCGAGCTCGTTCTGCGCGCGCTTGCGCAGGCGGTAGGTGCGACGGTCGAGCTCGAGCCCCGACAGCTCGCGCGACGGGTCCGCCACGACGACCTGCCGGAACAGGGGCATCGAGGCGCGCGCCGTCGGCCCGACGAGGTCGGCCGTGACCGGCACGTCGCGCCAGGCGAGGACGTCGAGCTTCTCCTCCGCGGCGATCGCCTCGAACCGGCGCGCGGCCGCGTCGGCCTCCGCGACGGCCTGGGGCAGGAACGCCATGCCGATCGCGTAGTGCCCGGCGGGCGGGAGCTCGGCGGCGACGACGTCACGGACGAAGGCGTCCGGGATCTGCGTGAGGATCCCGGCCCCGTCCCCGCTGTTCTCCTCCGCGCCGACCGCTCCGCGGTGGTCGAGGTTCAACAGGGCGGTCAGGCCCGCGTCCACGATGTCGCGGCCGGGCGTCCCGCGCAGGGTCGCGACGAACGCGACACCGCACGCGTCGTGCTCGGACGCGGGGTCGTAGAGGCCCTGGGCCGAGGGCCGCGCGACCCGATGCTGCGGCGTGGTCATCAACACCGTCCTCCTGCACGCCCGCACGCGGGCGCGTCATGCTCAAAGGTGGTCGGGACATCGTCGGCCCGTCGGAAACATAGGCGGCCCCGCCCGGGTGGTGTCCCGGTGGGAGTCGCCTCAGGCGCGGTCGGCCGGTCCCTGGTCGGGACCGGGACCTCCCGCGTCCGCACGGTGCGGTCCGCCGCCGCTGTCGCGGCCGTCGTCCCGGCCGGAGGCGCCTGCGGCGGCCCCGGCGTGCGCGGTGCTCATGGTGTCAAGCTCAGTGTCGGACTCGGTGTCAGGCTCGGTGGCCTGCTCGGTGTCCTGCCGGTCGCGGCTGCGGCCGGGCAGCTCCACCCCGTCCTCACGTTCCGGGTGGCGCCTGCCGATGACGACGAAGGCGACGAGGGCACCCAGGCCCACGACGATCGACGTCCACACGTTCAGACGCAGCCCGAGCACGTGCTCGGCGGTGTCGATGCGGAGCATCTCGATCCACACCCTGCCCAGAGTGTAGAGCGCGACGTAGGCCCAGAATACCCGCCCATGACCGAGCCTGTACCGGCGGTCGAGCCAGACGAGAAGCGCGGCCGCCCCGAGGTTCCAGAGCAGCTCGTACAGGAACGTGGGGTGGAACAGGGTGCCCGCCGCGAACGCCGTGCCGGTGTCCGCGTTGAGCCGCTCGATCACCCCCGGGGAGACCTCGAGCCCCCAGGGCAGCGTCGTGGGCGCCCCGAACAGCTCCTGGTTGAACCAGTTGCCCAGGCGCCCCACCGCCTGCGCGACGAGCAGGCCGGGGGCCAGCGCGTCCGCGAACGAGCTCAGGCGCACCCCCTTGCGGCGGCAGCCGATCCAGGCGCCGACGGCGCCGAGCGCCACCGCACCCCAGATCCCGAGACCGCCCTCCCAGACGTACAGGGCGCGCACGGGGTCGCCGCCCTCGCCCCAGTACGGCTCGGGCGTGCTGATCACGTGGTACAGCCTGCCGCCGACGATGCCGAACGGCACCGCCCAGAAGGCGATGTCCAGGACGTCGTCCGGGTCCCCGCCCCGGGCGACCCAGCGCCTGGTGGTGATCCAGATCGCGACGGCGATGCCGGCCAGGATGGCCAGCGCGTAGGCGCGGACCGGTACGGGGCCGAGGTACCACGTGTGCTGCGACGGGCTAGGGATCGCCGCCTGCACCGACGCGGCAGACGCCAGGAGCGTCACGCTCACGTGCCCGCCCCCGGCCCCCCGCGGGCACGGCGCACGCCGTCGGCGAGGTCCGCCACGGTCGCCCGCAGCGCGTCGAGCCGGTCGGACCAGGGACGGTCGGCCAGCAGTGGGCGCACGAGCGCGGAGCCGACGATGACGCCGTCGGCGAACCGGCCCACCTCGGCGGCCTGGGCGCCCGACGAGACGCCGAGCCCGACGCACACGTGGTCGGCGCCCGCCGCGCGGGTGTCGGCGACGAGCTGCTCGGCCCGGTCGCCGACCTGGTCGCGGGTGCCGGTCACACCCATGGTGGACGCCGCGTAGACGAAGCCGCGCGACGCGCGGGCCGTGAGCGCCAGCCGCTCGGGCGTGGAGCTCGGCGCGACGAGGAAGACGCGGTCGAGGCCGTGCTCCTGCGACGCCGCGATCCAGTCGCCCCCCTCGTCGGGGATGAGGTCGGGGGTGATGAGGCCGGCTCCTCCGGCGGCGGCGAGGTCGCGCGCGAACGCGTCCACCCCGTACCGCAGCACCGGGTTCCAGTACGTCATCACGAGGGCGGGCACGCGCCCGCCGGAGTGCTCGGCGACGGCCTCGACGACGCGCAGCACGTCGCGGACCCGGGTGCCGGCGGCGAGCGCAGCCTCCGCGGCGCGCTGGATCACCGGGCCGTCCATCACCGGATCGGTGTACGGCACGCCGATCTCGACGACGTCGGCGCCCGCGTCCACGGCCGCGAGGACGGCCTCGGTCGAGCGCTCGACGTCGGGGAACCCGGCGGGCAGGTAGCCGACCAGGGCTGCACGGCCCTCGGCCCGGAGGGCGTCGAGGCGTGCGCCGGTGGTGGACATCGCCGCGGGCGAGTTGTCGGTCGTGGTGCTCACTGGTCCCCCTCCGGCGTGGCGTCCGTCTGGTCCTCGTCGAGGAGCCCGAACCACCGCGCCGCGGTGGCCACGTCCTTGTCGCCGCGACCCGACAGGTTCACCAGGATCACCTGGCCGGTCCGCCCGGCCTCCGCGGCCTCGCGCCCCAGGCGCAGGGCGCCGGCGAGCGCGTGCGCGGACTCGATCGCGGGGATGATCCCCTCGGTGCGGCACAGGAGGCGGAACGCCTCCATGGCCTCGTCGTCCGTCACGGGCTCGTAGGTGGCCCGCCCGAGGTCGTGCAGCCAGGAGTGCGCGGGCCCGACGCTCGGGTAGTCCAGCCCCGCCGAGACGGAGTGGCTCGGCAGCGTCTGGCCGTCGTCGTCCTGCAGCAGGTAGGACCGGGCGCCGTGCAGCACGCCCGGGGCCCCGCCGGAGAAGCGGGCCGCGTGGCGGCCCGACTCGATGCCCTCTCCCCCGGCCTCGAAGCCGTGCAGGGAGACGCCCTCGTCGTCGAGGAAGGCGTTGAAGATGCCGAGCGCGTTGGACCCGCCGCCCACGCACGCCGCGACGGCGTCCGGCAGCCGGCCGGTGCGCTCGAGGATCTGCTCGCGCGCCTCCTCGCCGATGATGCGGTGGAACTCGCGCACCATCTCGGGGAACGGGTGCGGGCCCGTGACGGTGCCGAGCAGGTAGTGCGTGCTCTCGACGTTCGCGACCCAGTCGCGCAGCGCCTCGTTGATGGCGTCCTTGAGGGTGCGCGAGCCGATGGTCACGGGCACGACCTCGGCACCGAGCAGCCGCATCCGGGCGACGTTCAGGGCCTGGCGCTGCGTGTCCTCCTCGCCCATGTAGACGACGCACTCGAGGTCGAGCAGGGCGGCCGCGGTCGCCGTGGCGACGCCGTGCTGACCGGCGCCGGTCTCGGCGATCACGCGGGTCTTGCCCATGCGCTTCACCAGGAGCGCCTGGCCGAGGACGTTGTTGATCTTGTGCGAACCGGTGTGGTTGAGGTCCTCGCGCTTGAGGAACACCCGGTGGCCGGCCTCCGCGCCCCCGCAGTGCTCCGCGAACCGCGGCACCTCGGTGAGCGGCGACGGGCGACCCGTGTACTCGCGGTGCAGGCGCGCCAGCTCGTCGGTGAACGCCGGGTCGCCGAGGGCCTTGCGGTACTCGGTCTCGAGCTCGTCGAGCGCGGCGATGAGGGCCTCGGGCACGAAGCGGCCGCCGAACTCGCCGAAGTACGGGCCTTCGACGTCCGCGAGCCGCCCGAGCACCTGGTGCGCCAGGGTCTCGGTCAGGGCCTCCCGTACGGGCTGGTCGGGCACGGGTCCTCCGTCTCTCGTCGGCACCGCTCGGCGGACTGCACGAGGGGTCGTCAGAGGGTACCGGTCGCCCGGGCCTCCGCCGCCCGCCGTCCAGGACGCGTCGGGATGGTGTGCCGTGTGGTGTTGTGCCGTGGTCGTGTGACGTGCTGCGGTGGTTACGGCTGGGCCGCCGGCCGGACCGACCAGAGCGCGGGGTGCTGCCCGGCCGCGACCAGGTCGGCCACCGACCGGCGCGGGGCCCCGTCGGTCACGAGCGCCTCGCCGACCAGCACGGCGTGCGCGCCGGACCGGGCGTAGTCGAGGACGTCGTGCGGGCCGCGGACGCCGGACTCGGCGACGCGGACGACGTCGTCGGGGATGAGCGGGGCGAGGCGCGCGAAGGTCGTGCGGTCCACCTCGAGCGTCTTGAGGTCGCGGGCGTTCACGCCCACCACGCGCGCGCCCGCGTCGAGGGCGCGACGCACCTCGTCGTCGGTGTGGGCCTCGACCAGCGCCGTCATGCCGAGCGAGTGCACCCGCTCGATCAGGGACGTCAGCACGGTCTGCTCCAGGGCCGCGACGATGAGCAGCACGAGGTCGGCCCCGTGGGCCCGGGCCTCCCACACCTGGTACGGCGTGACGACGAAGTCCTTGCGCAGCACCGGCACGTCCACCCGTGCGCGGACGGCGTCCAGGTCGGCGAGCGAGCCGCCGAACCGCCGCTGCTCCGTGAGCACCGAGATCGCGCTGGCCCCGCCGCTGGCGTACTCCTCGGCCAGGGCGGCCGGGTCGGAGATCGGCGCGAGGTCGCCCTTGCTGGGGCTCGACCGCTTCACCTCGGCGATCACGGCGACGCGATCCTCCGAGAGCAGCCGGCCGCAGCACTCGAGCGCGCCCGGCACGCGGGCCGCGCGCTCCTTGAGCTCGTCGAGCGACGTCCGCGCCTGGCGTACCGCGAGGTCCTCACGGACCCCCGCGACGATGTCCTCCAGGACCGTCATGGTCTGCCTCCCCGTCCCCTGACGCCGCACCGACGTCCGCCTGCCATCGTAGGCCCGTCCGCGGACCGGCCCGGACACGTCTCCGAGCGTGAGACGACGACGGCGCGCCCCCTCGTCGGGAGCGCGCCGTCGTCGCGCCGGCCGGCGGTCGCAGCCGTCGCCGGGAGGGCTCAGTGGCCGGAGGAGGCCCGGCGCTGCGTCACGCCGTCCTTGGGCTGGCCGAGGCCCATGTTGCGCAGCACGAGGCCGAGCACGAGCGAGGCGGCCACGATCACGGCGCCGACCCAGACCACCGCGTCCGGGACCGGGGGCAGCATCCCGACGGCGCCGACGGCCACGCCCAGCATGATGCCGATCATCGCCGTCCACGCGGCGGTCGTGTGGCCGTGGTTCGTGGGCGGGACGGCCGGGGGCAGGTAGGCGACCTCGGCGTTGCGGTTGTCGGTCATTGGAATGTGATGCCCTTTCGTGACGTGGTGCGCGGTCCAGCCTAGCGGTCCGCGGACGGGTCCGTTCCCCGGGAGAGCGCGTCCCACGCGTCGTGGGGGTCGTGCTGACCAGGCCCGTCGGGGTCGTCCCCCGACGGCGCCGGCCCGGTGCGGGGGTCCGTGCCGTCCGCGCCTGGTTCGGCGTCGGCGCGCTCGTGACGCCCGGAGGTGGCTCCCCACGCGGGGGCGCCGGCCGCCGCCAGCGCCGCGACGAGCACGGCCGCGACGCCGAGCACCGCGGTCAGCCAGGGCCACACGGCGACGGCGACGGGCGACGTGAGGTCCGTCACGCCGGCGGTCGCCGACGCGCCCGACGTCGCGGCGGGGAGCGGGTCGAGCAGCACGGCCGCGGCCGAGGCGGTGGCCAGGGCGCCCGCGAGCGCGACCACGACCAGCGCGACCCAGCGCGCCACGCGGCCCGCGATGGCGAGGGCGACGCCGCCCGCCACCACGACGAGCGCGGCCGCGCCGACCGCCGGCGCCGCCGTCGTGCCGGTGACCGCGACGTCGACCGTGGGCTCGAGGGCCGTCGACACCGTCGTGCTCACCCAGGTCGGCGAGGCCGTCGCGAGCGTGAGCCCGCCGACCGCCACCACCGACCACACCGCCCGCGACCGTGCGCGCAGCGGCCCGCGACCCGGCGGGCGAGCGCCGCGGCTCTCGTGCGTGGTGCGTGCTGCGTCGTCCATGTCTGCCTGTCCGTCCGTCGTGCTGGTCCGTGCCGCGCTCAGAGCGCCCGGAACCGTGCGGCCAGCTGCACCGCGCGTACCGCCGCGGCGGCCTTGTTGCGCGACTCCTCGTACTCGAGCGCGGGCACCGAGTCGGCGACGATGCCGCCGCCGGCCTGCACCCACGCCCGGCCGTCGCGGATGCACGCGGTGCGGATCGCGATGGCCATGTCCATGTTGCCGCCGAAGTCGAAGTAGCCCACGGTGCCGCCGTAGATCCCGCGGGAGGCGGGCTCCAGCTCGTCGATCAGCGCGATGGCCCGCGGCTTGGGCGCCCCCGAGAGGGTGCCTGCGGGGAACGTCGCGCGCAGGGTGTCGAGCGCCGTCGCGCCCGCCCGCAGCCGTCCGACGACGGTGGAGCACAGGTGCATGATGTGGCTGAACCGTCGGGTGGCCATGAACTCGACCACCTCGACCGACGTCGGCTCGCAGACCTTGACGAGGTCGTTGCGCGACAGGTCGACGAGCATGAGGTGCTCGGCGCGCTCCTTGGGGTCGGCGAGCAGCTCCTCGCCGAGCGCCACGTCCTCCTCGACGGTCGCCCCGCGCGGGCGCGACCCGGCGATCGGGTACGTGGTCACGTGCCCGTCGGTCACCTTCACCAGCGTCTCGGGGCTGGAGCCGACGACCGAGAACTCGCGCCCGTCGGGGCCGGTGAGCCGGAAGTAGTACATGTACGGGCTCGGGTTGATGGTGCGCAGCGCGCGGTACACGTCCAGCGGCGCGGCCGGGCAGTCCAGGCCGAGGCGCTGGGACAGCACGACCTGGAACACCTCGCCGTCGCGGATCGCCTCCTGCCCGGTGCGGACGGCGGACTCGAACTCCTCGCGCGTGGAGCGGAACTCCAGGGCGGGCTCGGCCACCTCGTCCGCGCTGCGCAGCACGGTGGGCTGCGGCGGCGCGGGCGTCGCGAGCCGCGCCTGCATCGCGTCGAGCCGGGCGACGGCGTCGGCGTGGGCCTCGTCGACCCGCTCGTCCGTGCCGTCGCCGTTGATGGCGTTGGCGATGAGCCACGCGCAGCCCGTGTGGTGGTCGACCGCCACGAGGTCGGTCGCGAGGCTCAGGGCCACCTCCGGCACGCCGAGCTCGTCGGGGGCGTTCGCGGGGAGCGTCGGCTCCCAGTGCCGCACGACGTCCCAGCCGAGCGCGCCCGTGAGCCCGCCGGTCAGCGGGGGCAGCCCCTCGATCGGCGGCGTGCGCAGCCCCTCGAGCGCCGCGCCGAGCACGTCGACGACGTCGCCCTCGCGCGGGATGCCCGCCGGGACGTCGCCGTGCCAGATGGCGCGGCCGTCCCGCGCGGTGAGCGTGGCGCGCGAGTCGACGCCCACGAACGACCAGCGCGACCAGCCGCCGGACGACTCCGCCGACTCGAGCACGAAGGTGCCCGGGCGGTCCTGGGCGAGCGTCCGGTACAGGCCGACGGGGGTGACGTCGTCCGCCAGCACGCGCCGCACCACGGGGATCACGCGGCGGTCGGCGGCCAGTGCGCGGAACGTGCCGAGACCCGGCCACGTCGCGCCCCACGCCAGGTCCTGCTCCGACGGGCCCGCCACGGGGGCGGGGCGCGGGGCGGGGTGGGGCTGCGCGACGGTGGGCGTGGTCACCGGTCCTCCTGAGGATCGTCGGGCTGGTCGGGGCTGGTCGGGGTGTACTGCTGGGCTGGGTGCGTCGTCGGTGCCGGCGGCAGGGACGAGGGGCGGGATCAGGCGGCCGGCGCGTCGGGGCCGACGACGGCGCCCAGGTCGCCGCCCGCCTCGAAGCAGGTGCGGGTGCCGGTGTGGCACGCGGCGCCGACCTGGTGGACGCGCACGAGCAGGGCGTCGCCGTCGCAGTCCAGCGCGACGGAGCGGACGAGCTGCACGTGCCCGGACGTGTCGCCCTTGCGCCAGTACTCCTCGCGCGACCGGCTCCAGAACGTCACGCGGCCCTCGGTGAGCGTGCGGCGCAGCGCCTCGTCGTCCATCCAGCCGAGCATGAGGACCTCGCCCGTGTCGTGCTGCTGGACGATCGCGGCGACGAGGCCGTGCTCGTCGCGCTTGAGCCGGTCGGCGACCGCCGGGTCGAGCGCGGGCACGGGGGCATCGGTCAGGTCGGGCACCCGTGCATCTTCCCACGCCCGGCGGGGCCGCGGGGCTCCCGTCCGGCAACCCCGCACCGGCCCGGACGCTCAGCGGGTCTGCGCCACCCAGCTCGCGTGCATCCGCGCGTAGACGCCGCCCGCGGCGGCCAGCTCGGCATGCCCGCCGACCTCGACCACGCGCCCGTCGTCGACGACGACCACGAGGTCGCTGGCCTCCGCCGTCGAGAGCCGGTGGGCGATCGTGATCGTGGACCGGCCGGAGGTGAGCGAGTCCAGCGCCCGGGCGATCCGCACCTCGGCGGCGGGGTCGACGGCCGACGTGGCCTCGTCCAGCACCAGCAGGTCGGGCGCCGCGAGGTAGGCGCGAGCGATGGCGACGAGCTGCCGCTCCCCCGCGCTCAGCGCCTCGCCGCGCTGGCCGACGGGCGTGCCGAGGCCCTGCGGCAGCCCGGCCACCCAGTCGGTGAGGCCGAGCGCGTCCATGGCCCCGGTGACGCGCGCCCTGGTCTCGGCGGGGTCGGACGGCGGGTCCGGGCGCAGCCCGTAGGCGACGTTCTGCTCCACCGTCCCGTCGAAGAGGAAGCCCTCCTGCGGCACGAGCACCACGCGCTCGCGCAACGAGGCGAGCGTCAGCCGGCGCAGGTCGACGCCGTCGAGCAGCACCTCCCCGGCCGTGGGGTCCATGAGGCGGGCGACGAGCTTGGCGACGGTGGTCTTGCCCGAGCCCGTCCGCCCGACCACGGCGACCTTGCGGCGGGCGGGCAGCTCCAGGTCCACCCCGTGCAGCACCTCGGGCCCGTCGGGGTAGGCGTACCGCACCCCGCGCAGCGTCACCGCCGCCGGGCCGCGAGGGCTCGCCGTGGCGTCGTCGGCGTCCGCGACGTCGAGGGGCGTCTCGAGCACCGCGAGCACGCGCCGCCAGCCCGCGACGGCGTTCTGCAGCTCGTTGAGGATCTCCGTGGCCTGCTGCACGGGGCCGGTGAAGAGCTGCACCAGGAACAGGAACGCGACCACCTGGCCCGCCGTCAGTCCGCCGCCGACGCCGAGCAGCGTGCCCACCACCACGACGACGGCGAGCACCAGGTTGGCGACCAGCACCCCGCTCGAGAACACCGACGAGACGAGGAGCTGGGCGCGGGCCTGCGTGGCGCGGGTGTGCTCGACGGCCGCGTCGACGCGGCGTCCGGTCCGCGCCGCCACGCCGTACGCGCGCACCGTCTCCGCGCCCACGACCGCCTCCGAGATCGCGCCGAGCATCGCGCCGACGGCCTGTCGCACCGCCGCGTACGCGCGGTTCACCGTGCCCTGCGCGCGGCGCAGCACCAGGAACAGCGGCAGGAAGCACGCCCAGACCACCAGGGTGAGCTGCCACGAGTACACGGCCATGAGGGCGGTGGCCACGAGCACCTGCAGCGTCGACACGAGGAGCTGGATCCCGCCCCACTGGACGAACAGCGAGATCGTGTCGACGTCGGAGGTGACGCGGGACACGAGCGCGCCACGACGCTCGGTGCCCTGCGCGAGGGTGGACAGGTCGTGCACGTGCCGGAACGCCTGCACCCGCAGCGCGGCGAGCCCGGCCTCCGTCCGGCGGAACAGACGGACGTTGACCACCGCGGTGCACAGCCCCGCGACGACGACCGCGCCCGCGGCGAGGCCGGTCAGGAGCGCCACCCGCCCGGCGTCTGGCCCGCCGCCGGCGAGGATGCCGTCGTCGATCGTGCGCTGCACCGCGACCGGCACGACGACGCGCCCCGCGGCCGCCAGCACGGCGAGCGCGAGGGTGAGCCACAGGCCGTCGACGATCTGGGGCGAGATCTGCACGCCCCGGCGGAGCGTGGCGAGGACGCCCAGCTCGCTGGCGGCGGCGATGCGCGTCGTGCTCACGGTGTCCCCTCCCGCTGCGCGTCCCCCGGCAGGAGCTCCCCGGCGGCCGCCTCGTCCGCGAGCTCGCGCGCCCGGCGCTCCGTCTCCTGCTCGTACGCGGTGGCGAGCGCGCGGTACCCGGGGTCCCGGGCCAGCAGGTCGGCGTGCGGCCCGACGTCGACGACGCGGCCCCCCTCGAGGTGCACGACGACGTCCGCGAGCGCCACCGACGACATGCGGTAGGCGACCATGACGACGGTCGTACCCGGTGCGTCGCCCCCGCCGCCGCGCGCCGACGCGAAGGAGCCGAGGATCTCCGCCTCGACGCGCGGGTCGACCGCGGACGTGGCGTCGTCGAGCACGAGCAGCCGTGGCCTGCGGACCAGCGCCCGCGCGACGGCGAGCCGCTGGCGCTGCCCGCCGGACAGGTTGGCCCCGCGCTCGCCGAGGGGCGCGTCGAGCCCGCCGGGCAGCGCGCGCACGACGTCGTCGACGCGGGCGACGCGCAGCGCCTCCCAGACCGCGGGGTCCTCGGGGGCGCCGTCGTCGCCCGGGTCCGCGAGGGTCACGTTGGCGCGGACCGTGTCCTCGAAGACGAACGTCTGCTGCGTCACGAGCGCCACCTGCGCGGGGACCTCGCCCGCGGCGAGGCCGCGCACGTCCGCGCCGTCGAGCAGCACCCGGCCTCGCGTCGGGTCGCTCAGGCGCGCGAGCAGCGACACCAGGGTCGTCTTGCCCGCGCCCGTGCTGCCCACGACCGCGACGGTGGTCCCGGGCGCGACCTCGAGGTCGACGCCGTCGAGCAGGGTGGCCGTCGTGCCCGAAGCCGGGACGTCGACCCCGACGCCCTCGAGGCGGACCGCCAGGCCCCCCGCCGCGTGCGGGAGCGCCTGCGTGCCCGGGACCAGCGTCGACGGGGCATCGAGGATGCCCGCGATCCGGTCGTAGCCGACGAGGGCGCGCGGCAGCTCGCCGAGCACCCAGCCGAACGCGCGCACCGGCACCGCCATGACGGTCAGCAGGTAGGCCGCCGTCACGACGTCGCCCGCGTCGACGGCCCCGGTGGAAGCGCGCCAGGTGCCCACGCCGAGCACGGCCAGGGTGCCGAGGGAGGGCAGCAGCTCGATGACCGGGTCGAAGACGGCCCGGACGGTGCCGACGCGCACGTTCGCGGCGCGCAGCGCGTCCGTGCGCTCGGCGAACCGACGCTCCTCGCGGTCCGCGGTGCCGAGCGACGTGACGAGCAGCGCGCCCTCGAAGGACTCGTGCGCGACGTCGGCCACCTCGGCCCGCAGCTGCTGCGCCCGCGTCACGGCGGGCGTCATGTGCCGTTGGAAGACGACGTTCGCGGCGACCGCGGCGGGCACGACCAGCAGGGCGGCGACGGCCAGCCACACGTCGACCGCGAGGAGCATCCCCGCGGCGACCCCGATCATCACCACGACGCCGAGCGCGAAGGGCAGGGGGTTGAAGACTCCGGTGGCGGCCTCGACGTCGGCGCTCGCCGCGGACAGCAGCCGGCCCGCGGGGTGCGCGCGGTGCCACGACACGGGCAGGCGCAGGTACTGCCGGGACAGCCCCCTCCGGTGGTGCGCCTGGATCGCCGCGAACCCGTAGCCGGCCCAGATGCGCCGCCCGGCGACGCCGAGGGCGAGGGTGAGCGCCACCGCGGCGAGCACGAGCCCGGCGACCCAGATGCGCGAGCGCGCGTCGGGGTCGCCCGCGATCGCGGGGACGACGACCGCGTCGGTGGCCCAGCCCACGGCGCGGCTCACGGCGACGGTGGCGGCGCCGAACAGCGCGGACGCGCCCACGGCGAGCACGTACAGGCGCGGCTCGGAGCGCATGCCGCGCCACACGAGCGTCGCCGAGCGGCGCAGCCTCGACCCCGTGAGCGCGGTCGTGACGGCTCCGCTCACCGTCGGCGGGAGCGTCGCCCGACCGACCCCGCGCTCACCTCCGAACCTCGACGCCCGCCTCGGCCAGGGCCGTCTTGACCTGGCCGACCGTCAGCGTGCCGAAGTGGAAGACGCTCGCGGCGAGCACCGCGTCGGCGCCCGCGCGGGCCGCGGCGACGAAGTGCTCCGGGGTCCCCGCGCCGCCCGACGCCACGAGCGGCACGTCGACCTTGTCCCGCACGGCGCCGAGCATCTCGAGGTCGAAGCCCGCGGTGGTGCCGTCGGCGTCCATCGAGTTCAGCAGGATCTCGCCCGCTCCCAGGTGGGCGACGCGCGCCGCCCACTCGACGGCGTCGATGCCCGTGCCCCGGCGGCCGCCGTGGGTCGTGACCTCGAAGCCCGAGGCGGTCACCGTCTCACCGGTGACGCGGCGGGCGTCCACCGACAGCGTCAGCACCTGCCGGCCGAAGCGGGCCGCGATCTCCGCGACCAGCTCGGGCCGCGCGATCGCGGCGGTGTTGACGCCGACCTTGTCGGCGCCGGCACGCAGCAGGCGGTCGACGTCCTCCGTCGAGCGGACGCCGCCGCCCACGGTGAGGGGCACGAAGACCTGGTCGGCGGTCCGCCTCACGACGTCGATCATCGTGTCGCGGCCGCCCGAGGACGCGGACACGTCCAGGAAGGTCACCTCGTCGGCGCCCTCGCCGTCGTACCGGGAGGCGAGCTCCACGGGGTCGCCCGCGTCGCGCAGGTTCGTGAAGTTGACGCCCTTGACGACCCGACCGTCGTCGACGTCGAGGCACGGGATCACGCGGACGGCCACGGACATGCGGGACTCACCCTTCCTTGCTGCTGTCGTCGCTCCCGGCGGGCTCGTCCGAGCCCTTGCCGGACTTCTGCTCCGGGTCACCGCCGTCGTCGCCCTTGGCCTTGCCGGTCGACTCGTCCTCGGTGACCTGGAAGTGGGCGTCCAGGATGTCCACGACGTAGACCAGGGTCTCGTCGGCGAGGTCGCTGCTGGTGCCACCGTAGCCGAGGCTCGGGGGGACCACGAGCAGCACCTGCGAGCCCACGGTCTGCTCGACCAGCCCCTGGTCGAGGCCGTCGACCAGCTGGCCGATGCCGATCGTGGCGGACTGCGGCCGCGTCCCGGCGGTCCACGTGGTGTCGAACTGCCGCCCGTCGCTCCACCGCACCGCGGTGAACCGCATCGTGACGACCTGCCCCACCTGCACCTGCGGCCCGGTGCCCCGCACCAGCGGCTGCACCTGCAGGTCGGCGGGCGCGTCGGCCTTCCGCGGCACGGTCACGCTCGGCGCGCCGCCGTCGCCACGCTCGACGGTCGGGAGTCCCTTCGCCGCGCTCACCTCGGCACCGGAGGCGTGCGTCGGCAGCACGTCGACGACGAGGATCACGGGCACGTCGCCGTCCTGCTCGAGCAGGAGCATGCGCGCCCCCACCTTCTGGCCGCGCAGCGTGTCGTAGAGGTTCGAGCCGAGCGACTCCGGCGACATCGAGTACCACCCCGGCGCGTCGATGTACGTGCTCGAGATGACGGTGCCGTCGCGCCCGTCCTCGGCGTACATGTTCAGCAGCACGGGCTCACCGTCCACCACGGGCTCGCCCGACCCGGGCCACACCGTCCGCGCGCCCGCCTGCACGACGTCGTACGGCTGCTCGTAGTCGAGGGCGGGCGGCTCCCCCACAGCCCCCGACACCTGCACGGGCGCCGCCGACGGCGCGGACGACGGCCGCTTGCCCAGGTCGTCCAGCAGCGACGAGCCGCACCCGCCGAGCACGAGCGCGCCACCGAGCAGCAGCGAGATCAGGAGGGTGAGACGGCGGAGCACCGCGTCATCCTGCCATGCCCACCCGGCGAACGGGGCCCCCGTCCACCGCCCGCGCGCGACCGGACCACGCCAAGCCGTGAGCCGAGAGCACGGCGGCACCTGCCGACGCGCGACGCTTCACATGGACTCGATCAGCCGATCCACACGCTCGTCCACGCTCTTGAACGGGTCCTTGCACAGCACGGTGCGCTGCGCCTGGTCGTTGAGCTTCAGGTGCACCCAGTCCACGGTGTAGTCCCGACGCGCCTCCTGCGCGGCGCGCACGAAGTCGCCCCGCAGCTTGGCGCGCGTCGTGGGCGGCGGCACGGCCGTCGACTCGAACACCTCGAGGTCGGTGACGACGCGCTCCACCATGCCGCGCGCGGCGAGCAGGTTGTACAGCCCCTCGGTGCGGGAGATGTCGTGGTAGGCGAGGTCGAGGCGCGCGATGCGGGGGTCGTCGAGCGGCAGGTCGTGCTTGGCCTGGTACCGCTCGATGAGCTTGAGCTTGATGACCCAGTCGAGCTCGCGGTCCACGAGGGACAGGTTGCCGGACTCCAGCGCCCGCAGCCCGCGCTCCCACAGGTCCAGGACCTGCTTGACGACGGGAGTGGCACCGGCGTGCGCGTCCACGTGCTCGCGCACGCGGTGGTAGTACTCCCACTGGATGTCGACGGCGGTGGCGGTGCGCCCGTTGGCGAGCTGGACGGGGTGCAGGCCGGTGCGGTCGTGGCTGATCTCGCGGATCGCGCGGATGGGGTTCTCGAGGGTGAGGTCGCGCATCGGCACGCCCGCCTCGACGAGGCGCAGCACGAGGTCCGTGGCGCCGACCTTGAGCATCGTGGTCGGCTCGGCCATCGACGAGTCGCCGACGATGACGTGCAGGCGGCGGTAGCTCTCCGCGTCGGCGTGCGGCTCGTCGCGCGTGTTGATGATCGGCCGGGAGCGGGTGGTGGCGCTGGAGACGGCCTCCCAGATGTGGTCCGCACGCTGGGACAGGCAGTAGACGGCGCCGCGCGGGGTGGCGAGCACCTTCCCTGCACCCGTGAGCACCTGGCGGGTGATGAGGAACGGCACGAGCACCTCGGAGAGGCGCGAGAAGTCGCCCTGCCGGCGCACGAGGTAGTTCTCGTGGCAGCCGTAGGAGTTGCCCGCGGAGTCGGTGTTGTTCTTGAACAGGTGCACCTTGCCGGACAGGCCCTCGTGCTCCAGCCGCTGCTGCGCGTCGGCCACCAGGCCCTCGAGGATGCGCTCGCCGCCCCGGTCGTACGCCACGAGCTGGTGCACGTCGTCGCACTCCGCCGTCGCGTACTCGGGGTGCGACCCCACGTCGAGGTAGAGGCGCGAGCCGTTGCGCAGGAAGACGTTCGAGCTCCGCCCCCATGCCACGACCTTGCGGAACAGGTAGCGGGCCACCTCGTCCGCGGACAGGCCGCGCCCGTCGTCCGCCGCGCACGTCACCCCGTACTCGGTCTCCAGACCGAAGATCCTGCGGTCCACGACGTCTCCCCTCGCTCGGCCCTGCTGCCCGACCTGCTGCCCCACCTTGCGCCCGACTGCGGTGCGACCTGCTCGCCCGTCTCAGTCGCCAGTCTCACTCACCGGGCTGCTCGAGCAGCCCGGCCAGCGTCGCGCCCTGCAGCCGGCGGAACGCCCGCCGCCGGCCCGCGCGCTCCAGCACCGCCACCTCGAGGCCGGCGGGCGCGATCTCGCGCTCCTCCCCCTCGGCGGCGACGGAACCGTCCGACCCGACGGCGCCGAGGGTGCGCACCGCGAGCGCGAGCACCTGCGGCAGCGTCATCCCCTCGTGCCAGGCCTCGCCGACGCGCGCGCCCAGCTGCTCCGCCTGGCCGCCCATCACGACGTGCCCGTGCTCGTCCGCGACGGAGCCGTCGTAGGACAGCCGGTAGATCTGGTCGGCGGCCGGGGTGTCCCCCACCTCCGCCACGACCAGCTCGACCTCCAGCGGCTTGGACTCGGTGGTGAACACCGTGCCCAGCGTCTGCGCGTACGCGTTGGCCAGCCCGCGCGCGGTGACGTCGGTGCGGTCGTAGGAGTACCCGCGCAGGTCGGCGTAGCGGACTCCGGCGACCCGCAGGTTCTCGAACTCGTTGTACTTGCCCACCGCGGCGAACGCGATGCGGTCGTAGATCTCCGAGATCTTGTGCAGCGCTCGCGACGGGTTCTCCGTGGCGAACGCGATCCCGCCCTCGTACGCGAGCACGACGACGGACCGGCCGCGGGCGATGCCCTTGCGGGCGAAGTCCGCCCGGTCCTTCATCAGCTGCTCGGGCGAGACGTAGAACGGCATCGTCATGCGCGCGCACCCCCCTGGTGGCCGGTCCGGGGACCGCCGGCGGGGCGGTCGCCGTGGGCGGCCCGGTGGGCGGCCCCGCGCTCGTCGACGATCCTCTCGACCGACGCGGCGAGCTCCTCGTCCGCCACCCGGCGCACGCCGTCGGCGGTCACGACGTTCACCACGGGCCAGATCTGGCGCACGGGGTCGGGGCCGCCGGTCGCGCTGTCGTCGTCGGCCGCGTCGTAGAGCGCCTCGACCGCGACGCCGACCGCTGCGTCGGCGTCGAGCCCGGGCCGCCACAGCTTCTTCAGCGCGCCGCGCGCGAACACCGAGCCGGAGCCGACCGTGTGGTGGTCGTGCTCCTCGTACCGGCCACCGGTGACGTCGTAGCTGAACAGCCGTCCGTACCCGCGGTCGAGGTCGTAGCCCGCGAACAGCGGCACGACGGCCAGACCTTGCAGGGCGAGGGGCAGGTTGCCGCGGATCATCGTGGACAGGCGGTTGGCCTTGCCGTCGAGGGAGAGCAGGGAGCCCTCGATCTTCTCGTAGTGCTCCAGCTCGAGCTGGAAGAGCCGCACGAGCTCGATCGCCACGCCCGCGGACCCCGCGATGCCGACCACCGAGTAGGCGTCGGCGGCGAAGACCTTCTCCATCTCGCGGCTCGCGATGAGGTTGCCCGCCGTGGCCCGGCGGTCGCCGGCCATGATCACGCCGCGGCCGCCGTCGTCGGTGCCGAAGGTCAGCGCGACGATGGTGGTGGCGTGCGGAGCGAGGCCGTCGGCGCTCGCCCCGCCGACGTCGCGACGCCCGGGCAGCAGGTCGGGCGCGTGGCCTGCGAGGAAGTCCACGAACGAGGACGAGCCGGGGCGCAGGAACGCGTCCGGCAGCCGTCCCGAGGTGTCAGCGTGGGTCATGGGCGCTCACTGACCGCCCTTCTGCACGAAGCCCCGAACGAACGACTCGGCGTTCGTCTCGAGGACCTCGTCGATCTCCTCCAGCAGGGCGTCCACCTCGGCGTCGCGCTCGGTCGCCGCCGGGGCGACCGGGGCGGGGGTGTCCGCGTCGTCGTCGGGCGTGCGGTCCTCGTGCTGCGGGTTGATCCGTTCCTGACCGGCCATGGTCCGCCTCCTTCGCTGCTGCGGAGCCCCCGACAAGGAGCTCCGGGAGAGTCTCGCGACGCCAGCCTATGCGCTGCGGCCGACACCGCGCGGCGACGTCCACGCCGGTTGCGCCCAGGGCTGAACGACTCCACCCGTGCCCGCCCCGGGCACGGGGTGGACGACGTCGTCGCCGGTCAGGCGGTCACCCGTCACCCCGCAGCCCCTTGAGCAGCGCCGCCGCGTCCGGGCTGGCGTCCAGGAGCGCGCCGATGTGCGCGCGGGTGCCGCGGGAGGGATCGAGCATCGGCACCCGCTGCAGGGCGGCGGCCCCCGGGACGTCGAAGATCACCGAGTCCCAGCTCGCCGCCGACACCTGGTCGGCGTACCGGGCCATCACCTCGCCGCGGAACCACGCCCGCGTGTCCGCCGGCGCGTGGTGCACCGCGTCCGCGACCCGCTCGTCGTCCACGAGGCGCTCGACGGCGCCCGACGCGACGAGCCGGTGGTAGACGCCGCGCTCGGGGCGCACGTCCGTCCACTGCAGGTCCAGCGCGTGCAGCCGGGGGTGGTCCCAGCCGAGCCCGTCCCGCGACCGCATCCGCTCCAGGAGCCGGTGCTTCGCCACCCACTCCACCTCGCGCGCGCACGTCGACGGGTCGGTGCCCAGCCGGTGGAGCACCGAGCGCCAGCGGTCCAGCACCGCGGCGGTCTCGTCGTCGCCCGGCGCGCCGGAGGCCGCCGTGCCCCCCGCCGAACCCGCTGCCGTACCCGCTGCCGCGAGCGCCGCGACCGACCGGGCCACGACGTCGGCGTATGCCTCCTGGACCTCCAGCGCCGTGAGCCGGCGGCCGTCGGCGAGCTCGAGGGGGACGGCGAGGGTGAGGTCGCGCGACACCCGCTGGACGTCGGCGACCGGGTCGGCGAGCCGCAGGGCGGCGAGCTCCTCCCGGGCGGGGACGCCCGCCTCGGCCAGCTCGTCGAGGTGCTCGAGCACCCAGAGCACGAGCGAGGTGGTGCCGAGCTTGAGAAAGGTCGCGACCTCGAAGAGGTTGGCGTCGCCGATGATGAGGTGCAGGCGGCGCCACCGCGTGCGGTCCGCGTGCGGCTCGTCGCGGGTGTTGACGATGGGGCGGCGCAGCGTCGTCTCGAGCCCCACCTCCGCCTCGATGTAGTCGGCGCGCTGGGAGAGCTGGAAGCCGGCGTCCGAGCCCGTCGGGCCGAGACCGACCCGCCCCGACCCGGCGAACACCTGCCGCGTGACGAGGAACGGCGTCAGCAGCGCGACGAGCGTGCCGAACGGCAGCGCCCGGTCCACCAGGAAGTTCTCGTGCGTGCCGTAGCTGGCGCCCTTGCCGTCCACGTTGTTCTTGTAGAGGACCACCTCGCCGCCGGGCACCTCCGCGAGCGACCGCACGGCCGCGAGCATGACCCGCTCCCCCGCGACGTCCCACAGGACACCGTCGCGCGGCCCGGTGACCTCGGGCGACGAGTACTCCGGGTGCGCGTGGTCCACGTAGAGGCGCGCGCCGTTGGTGAGGATGCAGTTCGCGGCGCTCGGGTCGTCGTAGTCCTCGACCGACGGCCGCTCCACCTCCTCCGGCTCCTGCCGGACGGGGCGCGCCCGACCGCGGGAGGACCCGGGCGTGCCCGCCGCGGAGGCCACCTGGGCCGACGCGGGGGTGCTGCCGGACGTCGGGCCGGACGACGAGGGTCCGGACGGCGCGGGGCGCGACGGGTCGTCGGTGAGGAGCGAGGGGTGCGCCGAGGCGCGCTGGAGGTGGAACCCGCGCGCGTCCTGCAGCGGGTCCTCGTCGTCGTAGTCCCAGCGGGCCGGCGGGCGCCCGCCCGCCCGCGCCACCAGGGCGCGGTACGTCATGACCACCTGCGAGCTCATGAGCATCGGGTTGGCCATCGGCCGCCCCGGTGCCAGCACGCCGTACTCGGTCTCGATCCCCATCACGCGACGAACGCTCACGCCACCACCCTAGGTGGCCGGGAACGAGATCGAGGTACCCGTCCCGAAGTCGACCCACGGTGGGTCGACCTCGCGGCGGGTACCTCGATCTGGTGGGCTCGCGACGGGCCGGTGCTACAGGTACTGCCCCGTGCTGGTCACCGTGTCGATGGTGCGCGGGGTGCCGTCGCCGCCCTTCTTCTGGACGATCGTGCGGATGAAGACGATGCGCTCGCCCTTCTTGCCGCTGATGCGCGCCCAGTCGTCGGGGTTGGTGGTGTTGGGCAGGTCCTCGTTCTCCTTGAACTCGTCGACGCACGCCGACAGGAGGTGCTCGACCCGGATGCCGCGCTGCCCGGTGGCCAGGAAGTCCTTGATCGCCGACTTCTTGGCCCGGTCCACGACGTTCTGGATCATCGCGCCGGAGTTGAAGTCCTTGAAGTACAGGGTCTCCTTGTCGCCCGACGCGTACGTGACCTCGAGGAACTGGTTCTCCTCGTCCTCGGAGTACATCCGCTCCACCACGCTGCGGATCATCGCCCCGACGGCCTCGTTCTGGCTGCCGCCGTGCTCGGCCAGGTCGTCGGGGTGGATGGGCAGCTGCGGCGTGAGGTACTTGCCGAAGATCTCGGTGGCGCCCTCGGCGTCCGGCCGCTCGATCTTGATCTTCACGTCCAGGCGGCCGGGCCGCAGGATCGCGGGGTCGATCATGTCCTCGCGGTTCGACGCGCCGATGACGATGACGTTGTCGAGCCGCTCGACGCCGTCGATCTCGGCGAGCAGCTGGGGCACGATCGTCGTCTCGACGTCCGACGAGAGGCCCGTGCCGCGGGTGCGGAACAGCGACTCCATCTCGTCGAAGAACACCACGACGGGCGCACCCTGCGTCGCCTTCTCGCGCGCGCGGGCGAAGATCAGGCGGATGTGCCGCTCGGTCTCGCCCACGTACTTGTTGAGCAGCTCCGGGCCCTTGACGTTGAGGAAGTAGCTCTTGGCCGTCGGGTCGCCGCCCTGCGCGCTGGCGACCATCCCGGCCAGCGAGCTGGCCACCGCCTTCGCGATGAGCGTCTTGCCGCACCCGGGCGGGCCGTACAGCAGCACGCCCTTGGGCGGCCGCAGCCCGTGCTCGCGGAAGAGGTCGGGGTGCGAGAACGGCAGCTCGACGGCGTCGCGGATCTGCTCGATCTGCGGCCCCAGCCCGCCGATGTCCTCGTAGGCGATGTCGGGCACCTCTTCGAGGACGAGCTCCTCGACCTCCGACTTCGGGACCACCTCGTAGACGAACCCGCTGCGCACGTCGACCGTGAGCGCGTCGCCCACCCGCAGCTCCGCGTCGGCGACCGACCCGGCGAGGCGCACGACCCGCTCCTCGTCGGCACGCCCGACGACGAGCACCCGCTCGGCGTCGA
Organism: Isoptericola sp. NPDC056134; assembly: GCF_042264825.1. Classification (NCBI taxonomy): domain Bacteria; kingdom Bacillati; phylum Actinomycetota; class Actinomycetes; order Micrococcales; family Promicromonosporaceae; genus Isoptericola; species Isoptericola sp. NPDC056134. Next base: position 159,646 of record NZ_JBHJVM010000004.1, on the reverse strand, counting down.
GCACCTCCTTGACGGTCACCAGCTCGCCCGTGCGCTCGTAGCCGCCGACCTCGACGACCGTCATGGCCTCGTTGAGCTTGACCTCCTGCCCGGGGCGCAGCTCGGCGACGTCGAGGCCCGGGCTCGCCTGCACGTGCATCTTCCGGCCGGCCGACGAGATGTCGACCGAGCCGTCGTCGTGTGCGGCGAGGAACGTCGCGTACGTCCCGGGGGGCTTGGCGAGCTCGTCGATCTGGCCCTTGAGCTCCACGATCTGGTCGCGGGCGGCGCGGAGCGCCTCGGCGAGCCGCTCGTTCTTGGCGGCGAGAAGGGCGAGCTGTGCGTCGTGGCTCGGTCCGGTGGGCAGCGTCGGCTGCTCCGGTCGAGGCTCCGGGCGGACAGGGTTGTCGGACATCGCATCCCCTCTCGTGCGGCCCGGGTGACCGCCTCCCCGGGCGGGAAGGCGTCCCCGGAGTACAGCACCCTAGACATCAACACGGTCGTCCGGGGGTTCATTTCACGGAGCGGTCGCGAGGTTCACACGACCGAGACCTCCCGGTGACCTGCCGCGGGGCCGACGGCCGCCCGAGGGGCGTCAGGCCTGCGCGTCGTCAGGGGCGACGCCGAGGTCGCGCCGGACGCGGCGGATCTTCTTGTCCGAGACGGCGCGCTCGCCCAGCTCCTCCTCCGACCACTCCGCGTCGGGGGCGGGGTAGGAACCCTTGGCCGGGCGTCGCGTGCGCTCCGGCGGCGTGACGCCGTCGGCCAGCCGCCGGGCCGTGACGAGGAAGCCGGTGTGCCCGATCATCCGGTGCTGCGGGCGGACCGCGAGGCCCTCGAGGTGCCAGCCGCGCACCATGGACTCCCATGCCTGCGGCTCCGCGAACCGGCCGTCGGCACGCAGGTCCTCGGCCGTGCGGGACAGCTGCGTGGCGGTCGCGACGTAGCAGATGAGCACGCCGCCGGGGACGAGGGCCCGGGCGACCGGGTCGACGTTCTCCCAGGGCGCGAGCATGTCGAGGACGACGCGGTCGACGCTGCCCGGCTCGGCCACGGTGGGCAGCACGTCGGCGAGGTCGCCGACCGACAGCCGCCACGCCGGGTGCTCGCCGCCGAAGAACGACTCGACGTTGCCGCGCGCGATCGCCGCGAAGTCCTCGCGCCGCTCGATGGAGTGCAGCTCGCCGGCGTCGCCCACGGCGCGCAGCAGCGACATGGTCAGCGCCCCGGAGCCGACGCCGGCCTCGACGACGCGGGCACCCGGGAAGATGTCCGCCATCTGCACGATCTGGCCCGCGTCCTTGGGGTAGACGACGGCGGCACCGCGCGGCATGGACAGCACGTAGTCGCTCAGCAGGGGGCGCAGGGCGAGGTACTCGATCCCCGCCGTGTTGGTCACGACCCACCCCTCGGGGCGGCCGATGAGGTCCTCGTGGCGGAAGTACCCCTTGTGCGTGTGGAAGGTGCCGCCGGGCTTGAGCGTGATGGTGTGCAGGCGCCCCTTGGGGTCCGTGAGCTGCACCCGGTCGCCCTCGCGCAGGGGTCCGCGGCGCAGGTCCGCACCCGTGGCGCGGCCGGTCGGGTCGGCGGTCGGGCGGTTCTCGGGCACGGTGGCGTCGGCGGAGGTCACGACGGGCGAGTCTACCGGCCCGCCTCCCGCCACCTCATCGGCGGAGCGCGGCCGCGACCCGGGCGACGTCGAGCACGCCCGTCAGGCGGCCGGCGTCCACGACCGGCACCACGCGCGCCCCGGACGAGCCGCGGGCGAGGCGGCCGAGGAGGTCGTCGCCCTCGAGCTCGGGGCTCACCGCGGACCCGGGCGGGAACGGGACGACGACGGCCTCCACCGGCGTGGCTGCGGCCTGACCCGCGGGAACGTTCGCGACCGCGGTCGGGTCCACCCAGCCCACGGGCTCCCCGGCGGGCCCGACGACGGCCACGACCGCGCCGGGCTGTCGCGCCGCCGCCTCGGAGACGCCGGCGACGGTGGCGGTGACGGGGAGCACGACGGCCGGCACGGCCAGGCCGCGCGCGGACAGCGTCGCGACCCGGGCCCTGGTCCGCGCGCCCTTGATCGCGTCGCCCGCGCCGGACCACAGGAACGCGCCGATGAGCGCCGCCCACGCGACCGTCACCCACGACGGCCTCCGCCCCTCGAGCAGCGGCCACAGCAACGCCACGACCAGCACGCCGACCGCCACCACCCGTCCGGCCCAGCCCGCCGCGAGCGTGCCCCGCGTGCGCGAGCCGGTCGCGCCCCAGACCGCGGACTCGAGGATCTGCCCGCCGTCCAGCGGCAGCCCCGGCACCAGGTTGAACAGCCCGACGAACGCGTTCGAGAACGCACCGGCGAGGAGCAGCGCCGTCACGACCGACGACACCGGCTGCAGCAGGTACACGACCCAGAACGCGGCCGCGAGCACGAGGTTGGTGAGCGGGCCGACCACGGCCACGAGGGCGCCGTCGAGCGGGCGCCCGCCCGACCCGGTGTACGCGGTGTGTCCGCCCCACAGCGTCAGCGCGATCTCGGTGACGCGGTGCCCGCGCGACCGCGCGACGAGGGCGTGCGCGACCTCGTGCAGGAACACGGACCCGAAGAGGAGCAGCACGAACGCGGCGGCGACGACGAGCACGGCCGTCGTCCCCAGCTGGGGTGCGAACCACGTCCGCACCGAGGGCGCGAACACGAGGGTGAGGACGACGGCTCCGAGGAACCACGACGGGGTGACGAGGACGGGCGCGCCCGCGATGCGGCCGACCACCCATCCCCGGGAGCGAGAGGTCACCCGGTCAGGCTATCCGGCCGGGTTGCCGGTCGGCCGCGCGCCGACCGATCGACGGCCGGTCGACGGCCGATCGACGGTTGCTCGTCAGAGGGCGTGGGACGGCCTGTCACCGTCCGCCCGTAGGGTGGCGCGCATGACGACGACCGCCGCTCCCGACCCGTCGCCGACGGCGTCGCGGGCCCCGGCGCTGTCGCCGTCGCGGGCGGCGGACTTCATGCGCTGCCCCCTGCTGTTCCGGTTCCGCGTGGTCGACCGGCTGCCCGAGCCCCCGGCGTCCGCCGCCGCGCGGGGCACGCTGGTGCACGCCGTGCTCGAGCGGCTCTACGACGCCCCGCGCGGCGAGCGCACGCCGGAGGCGGCGGCCGCCCTCCTGCCGGTCGAGTGGGAGCGGCTCGTCGAGGCGGAGCCGCGGTACGCGACGCTCTTCGACGACGGCGGCGACGCGGCCGGCACCACGCCGACGGAGTGGCTCGGCCGGGCGCGGCGGCTCGTCGGCACGTACTTCACGCTGGAGGACCCCAACCGGCTGGAGCCCGCGTCCCGGGAGCTGCGCGTCGAGACGTCGCTCGACGACGGGCCCGTGCTGCGCGGGATCGTCGACCGGCTCGACGTCGCGCCCGACGGCGCGCTGCGGGTGGTCGACTACAAGACGGGCCGCGCGCCCGGGCCGGGCTTCGAGGGCTCCGCCCTGTTCCAGATGCGGTTCTACGGCCTGGTGCTGTGGCGCGAGCGCGGCGACCTGCCGCGCATGCTGCAGCTGCTCTACCTCGGGGACGGCCAGGTGCTGCGCGCCGAGCCGGCCGAGCGGGAGCTCGAGGCCACGGAGACCAAGGTGCGCGCCCTGTGGTCGGCCATCCAGGACGCCGCCCGCACCGGCGACTGGCGGCCGCGCCGCAGCCGGCTGTGCGGGTGGTGCGCCCACCAGGCGCTGTGCCCCGCGTTCGGCGGCACGCCGCCGGCGATCCCGCCGGGCGCGCTGCGCGAACGGCTCGGGGTGGACCCCGGGCCCGGCGCGGCCTCGGACGTGATCCTCGGTGCGGTCCCCGACGTGGCGCCGGACGACGACCCCGTCAGAGCGTGAGGTCCACGACCTCGCCGGCGCCGATGCGCGAGAGCGTCGCGACGTCGACCTTCTCCAGCGACGCGGCGCGGCTGAGCCCGTCCAGGTGCGGCACGGGCAGGACCGCCTCGACGCCCAGGGTCGCGATGCCCGCGGCCCGCGCCGAGGCGATGCCGGTGGGCGAGTCCTCGATCGCCACGCAGGCCCCGGCGTCGACGCCGAGCCGCTCGGCCGCGACGAGGTAGGGCTCGGGGTCCGGCTTGCCCCGGGTCACCTGGTCGCCCGTGACGAGCGTCGCGAACGCGCCGTCGGGGCCGCGCGACACGACCTCCTCCGCGAGGGCCGAGTAGCTCATCGTCACCAGCGCGCACGGCACGCCCGCCTCGGCGAGGCTCGTGAGGAGTTCCAGCGCACCCGGCTGCCACGGCACCCGCTCGCGGACCTGCTCCACGACCTGACCCAGCAGGCGGTCGACGATCGCGTCGGCCGGCAGGTCGACCCCGCCCTGGTCGCGCAAGATCGTCGCCGAGACCGTCAGCGCGTTCCCCACGAGCTGCAGCGCCTGCTCGTGCGTCCAGGTGCCGCCGTGCTCCGCGACCAGCTCCTGCTCGGCCCGGATCCAGTACGGCTCGGTGTCCACGAGGGTGCCGTCCATGTCCCACAGGACGGCCGCGGGCAACGTCGGGGTGGCGGTCTGCGGGGCGGGGGCGAGGGTCTCGGGCACCCGTCCATCGTACGGACCGGCCCGCGCGCAGCGGCCCCCGCGCCCTCGTGAGATGGGGCACGCCGTCAGGGCAGGGCCACCTGCAGCACCCCCGCGCCCGTCCCGTGCTTCCCGTGGTGCTTCACCGCGGCGTACCCGTCCAGCGCCTCGTACGGGTAGACGTCGGCCGGGTCCCAGCCCGCGGGCCCGACCGGGCCCGCCGTGCCGTCGGTGACCACGTCGTCGAGGTCGACGGCGCTGCCCCGGAACCACGACCCGGTGTCCGAGAACCGGGTCGCGTTCCAGTTCGACACCGCCATCCCCGACCCTGTGCCGGGCCCGGTGTAGTCGAACGCGTTGCCCTCCGACACCACGCTGGACTCGATCCCCAGCCCGATGCCGTAGCAGCGGTCCCCCGTCACGGGGGCGACAGGGTCCCTCGACGACCCGCTGTACCAGTTGTTCAGCACGTGCACCTGCCCGTACCGCACCCGCGGCGCCCGCTGGCAGATGCCCTCGAAGGCGTTGCCCACGAACGTCATCCGCAGGCGGCCCGCGTCGGTGTCGGCGTTGTCGTCGCCGGAGCCGATGAGCAAGGTCTTGTCATGGTCGGTGAACCGGCTGTTCGACACGGTGAACAGGTCGCTGCCGTCCTTGACGTCGAACAAGCCGTCGTGGAAGTTCACCGGGCGCCCGTTCGGCCCCGCGGGGGCGGAGCCGTCCGGGAACCGGCCGTCCGTGAAGGTGACGTGGTCGACCCACACGTTCGTCGACGTCACGGACGACATCGCGTCGAAGCGTGCGTTCCACGCGCCCAGCTCGCCGTCCCACGGGTCCCACGAGGTGAAGTGGTCGACCGGGGCCTCGAGGGTGAGGTTCCGGATCACGACGTCGTGGCTCAGGTGGAGCATGAGGGTCGCCGCGTCGAGGCCGGCGTCGTCGCCGAGGCCGAGGATCGTCGTGTTGCTGGGGACGGAGATCTCGATCTGTCGCTTGAGGTTGTTGCTGCCCGTGGTCCGCAGCCGCCGCTGCGGACCGCAGTACTCGTGCAGGGTGTCGCTCCACCCCTCGTCGCCGAAGCAGCTGAGGTACTTGTCCAGGTCGTACCCGGGCGCGTAGTCCTGCTCGTCGAGCAGGCGCCCGTCGGCGGCCTCGTTGCCGTGGATCGTGCCCCTGATGTACACCACCTTGGGCTCGTCCCGGCGCCCGCCGTTGTCCAGCGCGGCGAGCAGCCCGGCGCGGTCGGTCACGACCGCGACGGATCCCGCCGGCGCCCCGGCCCCGCCGTCCGTCCCGCCGCCCACCGTGGCCCAGCCGACCGTGGCCGTGTCGTCGGCCGAGATGACCGGCGGGCCACCGACCGCGCCCGCCTGTGCCACGGGGCCCGCCGGCCCGGCGAGCAGCAGCGACAGCACGGCCAGCGCGGAGGCCGCCGTCGCCCGCCGCCGGACAGGCCGCCGGACGCGCTGCCAGGTGGAACGCGGGACTGCCAGGGGGATGAAGCTCGTCGACCTCGCTGTCGCAGGCACGGTCACCTCCGTTGGTAAGCGCCTTCCCACACCGAACCAGGGTGGCACCCGCGTGTCAACGACCGTTCCCGCGCGGCGACCTCAGGCCGACCGCCCGCTGTATACGCTGGACGGATGACGACCGAGCCGGAGACCACCGGGCGCCACGCCGCACGGCAGACCGTGATGATCGCCGCGTTCGAGGGGTGGAACGACGCCGGCAGCGCCGCCACCGCCGCGCTCGAGCACCTCGCTCACGTGTGGGACGCCCGCCAGGTGCGCGAGCTCGACCCCGAGGACTACCACGACTTCCAGGTGAACCGGCCCGTGATGGAGACCGGGCCGGACGGCGTGCGCACGATCATGTGGCCCACCACGACGGTGTCGGTCGCTGACCTGCCGGACCGCACCGTGGTGCTGGTGCGCGGCATCGAGCCGTCGTTCCGGTGGCGCTCCTACTGCGCCGAGCTGCTCGACCTGGCCGCCGAGCTGGGCGTGCGCACGGTCGTGACCCTCGGCGCCCTGCTGGCCGACGTGCCCCACACCCGGCCCATCCCGATGACCGCCACGACGGAGAGCGACGGCCTGCAGGCGGTGCTCGACGTCGAGCCGAGCACGTACGAGGGCCCGACCGGCATCGTGGGCGTGCTGCAGCACGAGGCCGACCGCCGCGGGTTCCAGGCCGTGTCGCTGTGGGCCGCCGTCCCCCACTACGTGGCCAACCCGCCGTCGCCCAAGGCCACGCTCGCGATCCTCGCCCGCGTCGAGGAGCTCATCGCCGCGTCGGTGCCCCTCGGCGACCTGCCCGAGGACGCCGAGGCCTGGCAGCACGGCGTCGACGAGCTCGCCTCGGACGACGCCGAGATCGCCGAGTACGTGCAGCAGCTCGAGGAGGCGAAGGACACCGCCGACCTGCCCGAGGCGACGGGCGAGGCCATCGCGCGCGAGTTCGAGCGCTACCTGCGGCGGCGCGACGTCGGCGGTGACAAGGGCGGCGAGAAGGGCGGGGACAAGGGCCCCGACCGCGGCGGGGACAGGGGTCCGGACAAGAGCTGACCCCCCTGCGCCGGCGTCAGGGACGCCGCGTCAGAGCCGGACGCCCAGCAGCGCGTTCACGGCCCGCGCCAGGACGCCGGGCGCGCCCTCGTGATCGTCGGACGTGTCGCGACCGGGCTCGAGCGCGACGTCCGCCCAGGCGTCCACGGCGGCGAGCGCGGCGGGGCCGTCCAGGTCGTCCGCGAGCGCCGCGCGCAGGGCGCCCAGCGTCGCCGTCGCGTCGGGGCCGCCGTTGCCGGAGACGGCCGAGCGCCACCGCTCGAGCCGCGCGACGCCGGCCTCGAGGTCGGCGTCCGTCCACTCCCACTCGGTGCGGTAGTGGTGCGCCAGCAGGGCCAGGCGGATCGCCATCGGGTCGACGCCCGCGCGGCGCAGCGCGGAGACGAACACGAGGTTCCCGCGCGACTTGCTCATCTTCTCGCCCTCGTAGGCGACGAGCCCGGCGTGCACGTGCACGCACGCCCCGCCGCCGCCCAGCAGGCGGTCGTGCGAGGTGGACATCTCGTGGTGCGGGAAGAGCAGGTCCGCTCCCCCGCCCTGCAGGTCGAAGGGCAGGCCGAGCCCGTCGCGGGCGATGACGGCGCACTCGATGTGCCAGCCGGGGCGCCCGGTGCCCAGGGACGCGCCGTCCCACGCGGGCTCGCCCACGCGCTCGCGGCGCCACAGCAGCGGGTCGAGGGGGTTCTTCTTGCCCTCGCGCTGCGGGTCCCCGCCGCGCTCGGCGAACAGGGCCGCCCTGACCTCCGGGTCGAGGCGCGCCACCTGCCCGAAGTCCGGGTCGGCCGACAGGTCGGCGTACACGTCGCCCAGACAGGGGTCGTCCCCGCCGGCGCCCGGCTCGACGGGAACCCGGTAGGCCGCGCCCGCGTCGAGGAGACGCTCGACGGCGGCGACCACGGCCGGCACGGACTCGACGGCGCCGGTCCAGGTGGCGGGCGGCACCATGCCGAGGGCGGTCATGTCCTCGCGGAAGAGCGCGACCTGGTCGGCGGCGAGCTCGCGCCAGTCGACGCCCGTGGCGTCCGCGCGCTCCAGCAGCGGGTCGTCGACGTCCGTGACGTTCGAGACGAACGTCACGTCCTTGCCGGCGTCGAGCCACGCCCGGTGCAGCAGGTCGAACGCCAGGTAGGTGTTCGCGTGCCCCAGGTGGGTCGCGTCGTACGGGGTGATCCCGCAGACGTAGTAGCGGGCGGTGCGCCCCGGGGCCGGGTCCACGAGCCGTCCGGTGGTGCTGTCGTGCACCCGGACGGGGGTGCGGCGGCCGTCGGCCGGGTCGGGGAGCTCGGGGATCTGCGGGGCGGGCCAGGAACGCACGCGCCCAGGCTACCGGGCGTCTCACCCGGTCAGGTTCCCGACCAGGTCCCGACCAGGTCCTGGTCAGGTCCTGGTCAGACGACGATGCCGCCGTTCGCGGTGAGCACGCCCGTCAGCAGCAGGACCACGACCACGGCGGCGAGGCCGAGGCGGTACCAGACGAACGGCATGAACGAGTGGGTGGTGATGAGCTTGAGGAACCCGATGATGACGACGTACCCGACGACGAAGGCGACGAGCGTCGCCACGAGGGTCGCGCCGGCGCCGGGCGACCCGGGGGCAGGGTCCTCGCCCACGGACTTGGCGAGCTGGTAGAAGCCCGACATCAGCACCGCGGGGATGGCCAGCAGGAACGAGTAGTCCGCGGCGGCCTTGCGGGTGAAACCCATGAGCAGCCCGGCGGTGATCGTGCCGCCGGAGCGCGACACGCCCGGGATGAGCGCCAGCGCCTGGGCGAAGCCGAACGCGATCGCGCGCTTCGGGTTGAGCTCGTCGAGCCGACGCGTGCGCCGGCCGATCTTGTCCGCCCAGCCGAGCAGCAGACCGAAGACGACGAGCGTCGTCACGGTGATCCAGAGGTTGCGCAGGTAGGTCTCGATCTGGTCCTGGAAGAGCAGGCCGAGCACACCGATCGGGATGGATCCGAGCGCGATGTACCAGGCCATGCGGGCCTGGTCGTCGTGGGCGCCCATGCGGGAACGCCAGTCGCTGCCGTGCGTGCCCACGAGGGACTTCCACCAGGCGACGCAGATGTCGCGGATCGTGCGGCGGTAGTAGAGCAGCACGGCGGCCTCGGTGCCGATCTGGGTGATCGCCGTGAACGCGGCCCCGGGGTCGGTCCCGCCGAGCAGCTCCCCCACGATGCGCAGGTGCGCGCTCGAGGAGATCGGCAGGAACTCGGTCAGGCCCTGGACCAGGCCGAGCAGGATCGCTTCCCAGGCATTCACGGGCGGTCACACTACCCGGACCTGCGAGGTTTCCCGGTAGCCTGGCCCGCCATGGAGCGTCGTCAGGTGGGCCGCACGGGCCTGCGCGTGTCCGAGCTCGGCCTGGGGACCATGACCTGGGGACGGGACACCGACGACCTGGACGCGGCGGAGCAGCTGCGCGACTTCGTCGACGCGGGCGGCACGCTCGTCGACACCGCCGCGACGTACGGCGACGGGGACGCGGAGCGCGTGATCGGGTCCCTGCTGGGTGACAAGGTCTCCCGCGACGACGTCGTGCTGTGCACCAAGGGCGGCGTGCGCGCCGGCCGGTCGGGCGCGCGTGTCGACGCCTCCCGGGCGGGTCTGCTCGCCGACCTCGACGCGTCCCTCGCCCGGCTCGGCACCGACCACGTCGACCTGTTCCTCGTCGCCTGCCCCGATCCGGCGACGCCGCTCGCCGAGACCGTGTCGGCGTTGCGGCTCGCGGTGTCCTCCGGCCGGGCGCGCTACGTCGGCCTGTCCAACCACCCCGGATGGGCGTCCGCGCGGGTCGCGACCCTGCTGGAGGCGGACGGCACCGGGCTCAGCGCCGTCGAGCTCGAGTACTCCCTGCTGCAGCGGGGCGCGGAGCGCGACGTCGCGCCCGCCGCGGACGCGCTGGGGCTCGGCCTGCTGGCCTGGTCCCCGCTCGGCCGCGGCGTGCTGACCGGCAAGTACCGGCGCGCGATCCCCGCGGACTCCCGCGCGGCGTCGGCCCACCTGGCGGCCTTCGTCGACCCCTACCTGGACGCCGCGGCGTCGTCCGTCGTCGAGGCCGTGGCCACCGCGGCCGACGGGCTCGGGCGCGCGCCGCTCGAGGTCGCTCTCGCCTGGCTGCTGGCCCGCGACACGGTCGCCAGCGCGATCGTCGGGGCGCGGACGCCCGCCCAGCTGCGGGCATCCCTCGCGGCCGTCGACCTCGATCTGCCGGGCGAGGTCCACGCCGCGCTCGATGACGTCTCCGCCCCGGAGATCGGCTACCCCGAGCGCTGGTAGGCCTGGCCCGGGGCGTCGGCCGGCCGGTCGGCGGGAGCCCCCGCCAGGTCAGGCCCCTCGAGGTCCGTGTCGAGCTCCGCGTCGAGGTCGTCGTCGTCCTCGTCGTCGTCCTCGTCGTCCCCGTCGTCGTCTCCGTCGTCGTCCCCGTCGTCGAGGAAGAAGGGCGTGACCTCGGAGTACACCTGGGCCAGCGCGTCCTCGTAGACCTCGAACGCGTCGGCCAGGACCTCGTAGGCGTCGTCGACCGCAGGGTCGTCGTCGCCCCGGCGGGTCGACACCGCGTGGTAGTGGGCCTCCAGCGCGGCGACGAAGCGGTCCAGCGCGGCACGCGGGTCTGCGGTCATGCTCTGACCGTAGCGCCCCACGGGGCACAATGGGCAGACGAAAACCGCCCGCCAGCACTTCGGGAGGACAGCGGATGGCTTCGATCCCGTCCACGCCGCAGGCAGACGCGCGCCCCGGCGCGCCGTCCGCCTGGCGCAAGCACGGCCAGTACGAGTACCGCGTGCTGACCATCGACCGGGGCACGAGCGTCCCGGACGCGCGCAAGATGCTCACCGACGAGGCCGAGTACGGCCGTTGGGAGCTCGCGCGCACCCGCCTGTACATGGGCGGCGAACGCCGGGTGTGGCTGCGCCGCAAGATCATCAAGGTCAGCGCCACCTTCTGACCGGTCGGCACGCCAGGACGCAGGTCAGGACACAGGTCAGGACGCATGGCCGACGCCTTCCGCAAGTCGCGGGCGCACGCGCCGCCGGGGTTCTTCGCCACCGAGGCGGCCGGGCTCCGCTGGCTTGCCGTGCCGGGCGGCCCGCGGGTCGCGCGGGTGCTCGGGCACGGGCCGGATCACCTCGACCTGGAGCGGGTCGACGCGGCGCGCCCCACGCCCGACGCCGCGCACGACCTGGGCCGCCGCCTCGCCGTCCTGCACCGAGCGGGCGCCGCCGGGTTCGGCGTCCTCCCGCCGGGCGCCGGGCGCGGGTACTTCGGCCCGCTCGACGACCCCCTGCCCCTGGCTGCGGGGACCTGGGGCGACTGGCCCGCCTTCTACGCGCACTCCCGGCTCCGGCCGGTCGTCGCGCAGGGGCGGGAGCGGGGCGTGCTCACCGCGCAGGACGCGGCCGCCGTCGAGCGGGTGTGCGGACGGCTCGGCGTCCTCGCCGGCCCTGCGGCGCGGGAGGCGCCGGCCCGCGTGCACGGCGACCTCTGGTCCGGGAACGTGCTGTGGTCGCGCGGGCCCGGCGGCTCCGCCGAGGCGGTGCTCATCGACCCGGCCGCCCACGGCGGGCACCGGGAGGCCGACCTCGCCATGCTCGCGCTCTTCGGGGCGCCGCACCTGGACGAGGTCCTCGCGGGCTACGACGCCGCGTGGCCCCTCGCCCCCGGGTGGCGCGACCGGGTGCCGTTGCACCAGCTGTACCCGCTCGCCGTGCACGCCGTGCTCTTCGGCGGCGGGTACGTCGAGCAGACCCGCCACCTGCTCGCCCGCCTGGGCGGCTGACGACGGCTGACGACGGCTGACGACGGCTGACGACGGCTGACGACGGCTGACGACGGCTGACGACGGCTGACGACGGCTGACGACGGCTGACGACGGTGTGGTCAGCAGTCGCGCAGCAGGCGGTCCAGCACGCGCGTGCCGAAGCGCAGCGAGTCGACCGGCACCCGCTCGTCGACGCCGTGGAACATCCCGGAGAAGTCGAGGTCGGCGGGCAGGCGCAGCGGGGCGAACCCGTACCCGGTGATGCCGAGGCGGGACAGCGACTTGTTGTCGGTGCCGCCCGACAGCGTGTAGGGCAGCACCGTGGCCCCCGGGTCCTCGGCGAGCAGGGACGCGACCATCGAGTCCACGAGGTCGCCGGAGAACGGCACCTCGAGCGCGGTGTCGGTGTGGATCGGCTCGACGCGCACGGAGGGCCCGGCCAGCTCGCGCAGCGTCGCCATCCCCTCCTCCTCGTGCCCGGGCAGCAGGCGCACGTCGACGGTGGCCTCGGCACGGCCGGGGATGACGTTCGCCTTGTACCCCGCGTCCAGCTGCGTCGGGTTGGACGTGTGCCGCACCGTGGCGCCCACGAACTTCGCCGCCGGTCCCAGCGCCGCGACGAGCGCGTCGACCGCGGCCGGGTCCTCGCCCTCGAACGGCAGGCCCGTGAGGTCCGCCACCCCGCGCAACAGCTTGTCCACGGTGGGGGTCAACGTGTACGGCCACGGGTGCCGCCCGATCCGCGCGACCGCCGCCGCGAGCTCGGTCACCGCGTTCTCGGCGTTCACCTGGGACCCGTGGCCGGCGCGCCCGTCGGCGACGAGCCGCAGCCACGCGAGTCCCTTCTCCGCCGTCTGCAGCAGGTACGCCCGACGCCCGCCGACCTCCACCGAGAAGCCGCCCACCTCGCTGATCGCCTCGGTGGCCCCCTCGAAGAGCTCGGGCCGGTGCCGCACGGCCCACTGCGCGCCGCGCACGCCGCCCGCCTCCTCGTCGGCGAAGAAGGCGACCACGACGTCGCGCGCGGGGCGCCGGCCCTCTCGGACCATCTGGCGCACGACCGCGAGGATCATCGCGTCCATGTCCTTCATGTCGACGGCGCCGCGTCCCCACAGGAGGCCGTCGATCTCCTCGCCGGCGAACGGGTCGACCGACCAGTCGTCGGCCGCGGCCGGCACCACGTCCGTGTGCCCGTGCAGCACCAGCGCGGGGCGGCTCGGGTCGGCGCCCTCGAGCCGCGTCACGACCGACGTGCGGCCGGGCTCCGACTCGAACAGCTCCACCTCGAGCCCCACCTCCGTGAGCAGCCCGGCGACGAGCTCCGCCGCCCGCCGCTCCCCTGGTCCCTCGCCGTTGCCGTAGTTCGACGTGTCGATCCGCAGCAGGTCGCGGCAGATGTCCACGACCTCCTGCTCGGCCGTGGGGTGCGCGGTGGGGGACGCGGACGTGGGCGTCGTGGGAGGCGTGCTCGGGCGCGGGGCGAGGGGCTGGGACGTCACCCCGACACCGTACCGGCGCCCGTGCGCGAGACGTCGAGCCGGGGTGACGACGTCCGCACCGTGGACCACCGTCGTGCCCACGCACCTCCGCACCTACGGACCTCGAGGAGGAGGACCATCGTGCGAAGACTCGCGGCATCCCTCGCCGCCGCCGCGCTGACCGCCGTCGGCATCGTCGCCGCCGTCGGCTAGCCCGCCGCAGCCCACGGGGCCGAGGTGTTCCCCGGCTCCCGCCAGATCTGCTCCGGCGGCGACCGCGGCCCGTACGACTTCTCCGCGTTCGACGCGCCACGCACCGGCGGGCCGACGACGCGCCTCACCGCGGGCGGCTAGGACCGCCGCTCGGTGAGCGTCCCGTCCGCGGCCAGCACCAGCTCGGCGTCGAGGCCGAGCCGGTCGAGGAACGCCCGGTCGTGGCTCACGACGAGCAGCGCCCCGCGGTACGCCGCCAGGGCCTGCACCAGCTGGTCGGTGCTGGCGATGTCGAGGTTGTTGGTGGGCTCGTCCAGCACGAGCAGCTGGGCGGGCGGGTCGGACAGCAGCAGGCGTGCCAGGGTCACGCGGAACCGCTCGCCGCCGGACAGCGTCGCGACCGGGCGGCCCACCTGGTCGCCCCGCACCAGGAACCGCGCCAGCCGGTTGCGCAGCTCTCCCGGCGCCACGTCCGGCGCGCCGGCCCGCACGGCGTCGAGCACCGTCTGGTCGTCGTCGAGCACGTCGAGCCGCTGCGGCAGGTAGCCGACCCGGTCGGTGAGCGTCTCGGCGACCGCGCCCGTCCCGACGTCGGCGCCCACGGGCGCCGTCCCGACGAGCCGCTCCAGCAAGGTCGTCTTGCCGACGCCGTTGGGTCCGGTCAGCGCCACGCGCTCCGGCCCGGCGAGCACGACCTCGCGCCCGTCCGTGCCCCGCAGGACGGCCAGCCGACGGCCCGCGGGGACGTCCGGGTCGGGCAGGTCGACGACGATGCGGTCGTCGTCGCGCACGGAGAGCTCGGCGGCCTCGACCGCCGCCCGGGCGTCGGCCTCCTTCCCGGCGGCCTGGCCGCGCCGCGCGGCCTGCGACTTCTCGGCGGAGTTGCGCCGGTCGTTGATGGCCGCCTTGACGTACCGGCGCTCGACGACGTCCTTGCGGCCCCGGCGCTCGGAGTGCGCGATGCGCTCCTCGGCCTTGATCCGCTCGCGCTTCTCGCGCCGCAGGATCTGCTCGGCGTCACGCAGGGCGGCGCGTGCCGCCTCCTGCTGCGCCGCCAGGTGCTCCTCGTACTGCGCGTACGTGCCGCCGTACGTGGTCAGCGAGCCGGTACGCAGCTCCGCGGTCTCGTCGACCAGCTCGAGCAACTGCCGGTCGTGCGAGACGACGACGAGCGCGCCGCGCCACGTGCGCACGAGCTCGTGCAGGCGCTCGCGGGCGTCGCCGTCGAGGTTGTTGGTCGGCTCGTCCAGGAGCGCGACGTCGGCGCCCCGCAGCCGCACGCCGGTGACGGCGACGAGCATAGCCTCGCCGCCCGAGAGGGTGCCGACCGGGCGGTCGAGCACGCCGTCGCCGGCCGGGAGACCCGTGCCGGCGAGCTCGGCGAGGGCGCGCTCCTCGACGTCCCAGCCGTCGCCGACGACGTCGAACAGTGCCGCGAGCTCCGCGTCGGGCGCGGTGCCGTCCGTGATGGCACGCACCGCGTCGACGACGTCGCGCACGCCCAGCAGGTCCGCGACCGTGGCGTCGGTGTCGAGGGTCAGCCGCTGCGGCAGGTAGTCCGCGACGCCGGACACGCTGATCGACCCGGACGTCGGGCGCAGCCGGCCGGCGACGAGGCGCAGCAGGGTGGACTTGCCCGCGCCGTTGAGCCCGACCAGGCCGGTGCGGCCGCGGGAGAAGGCGCCGGACACACCGGCGATCGGGGTGGCCCCGTCGGGCCAGGAGAAGGTGAGGTCGTGCAGGACGACGGAGGGGTGGGGAGCAGGCACGGAGACTCCAGCGGTGCGAGGAACGGCGGACGGCGGGTGCGTCGACGCCGCTCCCCCGGGCCGCACTCGAGCGTGCAGGCCGGCAGGGAGCCTCGGGGTCGACGCGTCAGGCGGTCGTCCGGATGCCCGTCATCGCTGTGGTGCGCCTCTCGTCCTGGAGCCGTCCCCTCTCACGCGCGGCGGAGGCCGCGGGGACGGCGTCGAGGCTCGCACACCGTCGCCCGGGGCGCAACCCCGTTTCCGGGGCCGCACCTAGGCTGTCCGGGTTCCTCCCGAGCCCCTGAGCGACGCCACCCGTGGCTGGACGCGCTGCGCTGAGCCCGCGGCGGGCTCACGACCCGGCCGGCTCCCGGACGCCCCGCCAGGTTTCGAACGCCTCGCGGGACGTCAGGCGCGGCACGTAGAGCTCGGCCTTGAGGCGGGAGTTGTCGAGCACCGGCCGGTAGCGCAGGAACCCCACGCGCTCCGGGCCGTGCACGGTGAGGCGCAGCGCGTGCCCGACGCGCAGCGCGGCGGCCAGCGCCCACGCCGGCACGTCGAGCGTACGGCGGCCGAGGCTCGCGGCGATGTCCGCCACGGTCACGACGCCGTCCCCGCACACGTTGAACGTGCCGGTGGTGGCGCCGGTCGCCCCCGCCACGACCGCGCCGGTCACGTCGTCGACCCACGCGAAGACGAACGGGCTCTCCGAGCCGCGCACCCGCAGCAGCCGGCGGGCGCGCCACAGCGCGGTGATCTGGTTGTCCACCCCCGGGCCGAGGATCGTCCCGATCCGCAGCACGACCTGGCCGAGCCCGGGTTGGTCGGCGCGGTAGCGCGCGAGCATCTCCTCGACCTCGCGCTTGTGCCGCGAGTACGTGAACTCCTCGTTGCCGCGCACCGGGTCGGTCTCGCGCAGCGGCACGGGGTTGTCCGCGTGGTACCCGTACGCGGCGCCCGACGACGAGATCACCACGCGCCGCACCCCGGCCGCCACGCAGGCGTCGAGCACGTTCCGGGTGCCGTCGACGTCGACGGCGCGCTCGGCCGCCGCGTCGAGGGTGCCCGGGTTCACGATCGCGGCGAGGTGCACCACGGTGTCGACGTCGTGCTCCGCGATCACGCCCGCCACCGACGCCGGGTCGGTGACGTCCATGCGCGCCCAGGTCGCGCCGTCGGGCACCCGCGCCTCGCGCAGGTCGCCCGCGACGACGTGCGCGACGTCGTCGCGGGCCGCGAGGGCCGCCACGGCGTGCGACCCGAGGAACCCGGCCCCGCCGGTCACCAGCACGCGGATCATGCCGCCACCTCCTCGCGGGCCGCGCGGGCCCGCGTCCGTCTCGCCCAGACGGTCGCCAGGGCCAGGCCGGCCACGATGTCCCAGATGCCCCACCAGCCGGCGACGACGGCCATGCCGCCCAGCCCGCCGAAGAACGTGAACACGAGGCCGAGACCGAGGCCCGCGTTCCGGATGCCGACCTCGAACGTGACCGCCTTCACCTCGCGCGGCGCGAGCCGCCCGGCGCGGCCCGCGAGGTAGCCCAGGCCGAGGGCCGCGGCGTCGTGCAGGAACACGGCCAGCAGGACCACGCCGATGTACGCGACGAAGACCGCGAAGTTCCCGGCGAGCGCCGCGACGATGAAGCCGACCAGCGCCACGAGGCTCGCCCAGCGCACCGGGCGGTGCACGCGGGCCGCGAGCGCCGGCCAGCGCGTGCGCACCAGCATCCCGGCCGCGAACGGCACGCCGATCACCAGGAGGATCTCGAGCAGCATCTGCCCGGCGTCCAGGCGCACGTCCGTGAGGATCGAGCTCGCCGTCGGGTGCAGCGACCCCCACAGGGCGAGGTTGAGCGGCATCGCGACGATGTAGATCGCGTTCCCGACGGCGGTGAGCGACACCGACAGCGCGACGTTGCCGCCCGAGCGGTGCGTGAGCACCTGGGACACGTTCCCCGGCGGGCAGCACGCGACGAGGATCATCCCGAGGGCCACGGAGGCCTGCACGTCGAGCAGCAGCGTGAGGCCGAAGGTCACGGCGGGGAGCGCGACGAGCTGGGCGAGCAGCGCCAGCACGGCCGCCCGCGGCGCGCGGCGCAGCGCCCGGAAGTCCGCGGGCGACGTGTCGAGCGCGATGCCCAGCATGATGAGGCCGAGCACGAGGTCCAGGGCGACCATCGAGCCCGGGGCGAACCGCACGGCGACGTCGTCGATGTTCATGCCGCGCTCTCCGCGGCCGGCGCGAGCTCGTCGGCCAGGCGCCGCACGGTGCGGCGGTAGGCGTCCTTGTTCACGTAGTAGCTCATCCGCTCCAGCCCGAGGTAGCGGTAGCCGCCCGTCAGGTCCGGCCACGGCTCGGTCAGGCGACGGCGGAACCGCACCGCCCGCTCCCGGGCGGCGACGTCGCCGTCGTCCCCGGCCGCGACGGCCGCGAGGTAGCGCGCCACCAGCTCGGCCTGCTCGGCACGGCCCTGCCAGCCGATGCCCGACGCCTCGAGCATCCCGACGACGAACAGCCCGTTGCCCGACGGCGGCACGATGTTGCAGAACAGCCGCGGCGCCGTCCCGGAGCCCGGCCCCGCCCACGCGAGATGGCGCGGGTCGAGGAACGGGTAGTCGAGCCGGTAGCCGGTGGCGAGCAGCACGAGGTCGTAGTCGCCGCTGCTGCCGTCGGCGAAGTGCACCGTCCGCCCGTCGCACCGCGCGACGTCGGGCCGCACACGCAGGTCGCCCTGCCCGGCGTGCTGCAGCACGAGCGAGTTCACCACGGGGTGCGACTCGTAGATCCTGTGGTCCGGCTCCGGGAAGCCGAAGCGGCGCGGGTCGCCGTTCAGCAGGCGCAGCAGGCGCGAGTCGACGGCCTGCTTGACCCGGGCGGGCAGCGGCCGCCCCTGGTTGAGGGTGTCGGTGGGCCTGCCCAGCAGGTAGCGCGGCACGAACCAGTAGCCGCGGCGCACGGACAGGTCGACCGACGCGGCGCGGTGGACGGCGTCGACCGCGATGTCGCAGCCGGAGTTGCCGCCTCCGACGACGAGCACCCGCTTGCCCGCGAACACGTCCGCGCTCTTGTACGCGCTCGAGTGCAGCGCCTCGCCGTCGAACGTGCCGGGCAGCGTGGGGACGTTCGGCTCGGCGAGCGTGCCGTTCGCGATCACCACGTGCGAGTAGGTGCGCTCGACGGCGTCGTCGGCTCCCGACCCCGGGACCGACCCGGCGGGCGCGGATCGCACCGTCCAGCCGCTGCGCCCGCTGTCGTCGCCGCCCGCCGGCTCGACGCCGAGCACCCGGGTGCCGAAGCGGAAGCGGTCCCGCAGCCCGAACTCGTCGGCGTACCGGCGGAAGTAGCGCAGCAGCTCGCGGTGGCTCGGGTAGTCGGCGGCCGAGTCCATCGGCAGCTCGTCGAACTGGGTCGTGGTGCGCGAGGAGATGAGGTGCGCGGACTCGTAGACCGTCGAGCGGGGGTTGTCGATGTCCCACAGCCCGCCGACGTCCGCGTGGGCCTCGTACCCGTCGAAGGCGAGCCCGGCGCGGTCCAGCGCCCGCGCGGCGGCCAGTCCCGAGGGACCCGCCCCGATCACCGCGACCCGTCGTTCCAGCCCCATCGCCCGCCTCCGTGCTCCCGGCGCGCGCCGTGCGTGCCTCGATCCGCGCCCTTGCGCGCAGGGAGCATACGGTCCGGGCACTGCGGCGCCCAAAGCCGACTGGTCAGGCGGCGGCGGGGGCCTCCGCGGGCCAGGGCTCGTGGGGTTCCCGCGGGTCGCCGGGCACGTAGGACCCCACCCACGAGTCCTGGAGCACGCCGCGCTGCGCGCCGAAGCGGCGCAGCAGCCCCTCGTACCGGAACCCGAGCTTCCACGCGACGCGGCGCGACGCCCAGTTGCCGACGTTCGCGCGCCAGCGCACGACGCCGAGCCCCAGACCTTCGGGGTCGACCGCCCAGTCGACGACGAGCCGCGCCGCCTCCGTCGTCAGGCCGCGGCCCCGTGCGTCCGGTGCGCACCAGAACCCCAGCTCCCCCGCCGGCTCGACACCGGGCCCGCCCTCCCTCGACATGCCCACCATGCCGAGCACCGGGCCGTCGACGCCCCCGGGGGCGCGCACGGCCCAGGTGAAGTCCTTCTCCTCGGACCAGCCGTCGGCGACGAACCTCTCGACGAAGCCCACCGCGTCGTCGCGCGTGTACGGCGACGGCACCGTGGTCCACCGCGCGATGGCGGGGTCGGCGCAGATCTCGGCGATGCGCTCGACGTCGGCGGCGGTCGGGACGGACAGGCGGACGCGGTCGGTGGCGAGGACGAACGGCTCCATCGGGGCATCGTGGCACGCCGGGCCCGACGGCCTCCTGCTATTTGTCCGGAGTCTCCCCGGATGTCTCCGCGGCCCCGCGAGCACCGGGCCCGGCGTCGGCGTCGGGCGGGCCGAGGATCGGGGCCACCGCGAGCGGACCGTCGCCCGGCCCGGGCGGCTCGTCGAGCTCGGGGTGCGGCCGGTCGCCGCGCAGGGTCGAGAACACGGTCCACGCGACCGCCATGAGCGGGACGGCGATGATCGCGCCGAGGATGCCGGCCAGCACGGTGCCGGCGGTGACGCCGAGGCCGATGACCAGAGGGTGCAGGGCGACCTGCTTGCCCATGATGAGCGGCTGCAGCACGTGCCCCTCGAGCTGCCCGATGAGCGCGATCCCGATCGTGACGATGAGGGCCGTGACGAACCCGTTCGCCGCGAGCGCCACGACGGCAGCGATGATCATCGCCAGCGGCGCGCCGATCAGCGGGATGAACGCGCCGATGAACACCAGCACGGCCAGCGGTGCCGCCAGCGGCACCCCGAGGATCGTGAGCAGGATGAACGCCAGGACGCCGTCGACGAAGGCGATGATGACGGTGCCGCGCGCGTACCCGGAGAAGCTGTACCAGCCGGCCCCCGCGGCCGCCTGCCACCGGTTGCGGTGCTCCTCCGGGATCTGGCCCAGGAACCAGCGCCACATCCTGCCGCCCGACGCGACGAAGAACACCGTGCAGAAGATCGACAGGGCGAAGATCGCGAAGCCCTCGAAGACCGAGCCCGCGCTCTGCGCCGCCTGGCTGACCAGCGAGTCGGCGTTGTCGGCGACCCACTGCCGCCCCTGGTCGATCCACTCGTTGATCTGGTCGCCGGTCACGGAGAGCCCGAACGGCCCGCTCTCCACGTACTGGAGGATCTGCTGGACGCCGGTGTCGAACTGCCCGGCGAGCTGCTCCCACTGACCCGCCACCGACGCCACCACGTACGTGAGGAGGCCGCCCAGCACGAGGAACGCGCTGAGGATCGCCAGGGCGGTGGCCAGCGCTCGCGGCATGACCTTGGCGTAGAAGTCCGCGACGGGGTTGAGGACCGAGGCGAACACCAGCCCGAGGAACACCGCGATGAAGACCAGCTGCACCTGCACGGTCGCCCAGAACACGAGCGCGACGGCCGCGGTCAGGGCGATGAGCCGCCACGACCAGCCGGCCGACGTCCGCAGCCAGGCCGGGACGTTCTCGCTCGCGCGCTTCGCCACCCGTGCGCTCCTCTCGCCCGCTCGTCCGCCCAGTGTGCCGCACGGTGCCCACCCGTCGTGGGAGGACGACGCGCGCCGCCTGCCGGGGTGAACTTCCTGGTGAATTTCTCCCGGCCGGCCGGTGGGCCGGTGCGCGACGTGCGCCGCCGCCGGACGATGGACGCACGTCGCCCGGCGACAGGAGGAGCCCACCATGACCCGGACGTCCCCGCAGCCCGGCAGCGACCCCGTGCCCCCTCCGCCGTCGCCGCCCGCGCCGATGCCCGCGTACGACGCCGAGACCCTCGCCGCGGTCCTCGCCGTCCTGCCCGAGGTCGACGCCGTCGAGCTGAAGCTCACGGTGCCCGGTGCGGACCACCGCCGGGTGCTCGACCGGCTCGGGATCGACGCGCTCGACGCGACGATCCGCCAGGTCGTGTTCTTCGACACACCCGCACTCGACCTGTCCACCGCCGGTCTCGTCGTCCGCGCCCGGCGCACGCAGCGCAAGGACGGCGACCTCACCGCGAAGGTGCGACCGATGCTGCCGGCGGACGTCCCGGCGACCGTGCGGCGAGCGGACGGCTTCAAGGTCGAGGTGGACGCGTCGCCCGCCGGCTTCACCTGCTCGTGCTCGGCGACGCGGCGGCTCCCCGACGACGACGTCCGGGCCCTGCTGGACGACGTCGGCCGCCTTCCCGGCCTGCTCGACCGCACGCAGCGCTCGCTGCTCGAGCCGCGCCTCCCGGCCGGGGTCACGCTCGACGACCTGCGCGTGCTGGGTCCGACGACCCTCCTCAAGGCGCGGTTCGCGCCCGAGGAGCTGCCGCGGCGCCTGACCGCCGAGCTGTGGTTCCTGCCCGACGGCGACCGCATCCTCGAGCTGTCCACCAAGACGGCGCCGGCCGCGGCCTTCCAGGCGGCGGCCGAGACGAAGGTGTTCCTCACGAGCCGGGGCGTCGACCTCGGCGCGCCCCAGGAGACGAAGACCCGGGCGGCGCTCGCCGCGTTCGCCGCGCGCTCCGCTGCGGTGTGACGCACACGTACCGTGACGACGTGCGAGGGCACGAAAAAGCCCCCGGGTTGTGGACCCCGGGGGCTTGTTCGTCGCTGTCTCAACGAGTGTCCGGAGGGGGACTTGAACCCCCACGCCCGATAAAGGGCACTAGCACCTCAAGCTAGCGCGTCTGCCATTCCGCCACCCGGACGAGTGGACCTCGACAGCGCCTCGGCGCCGTCTCGGTGCGGGGAAAAACATAGCACGGCGGGGGCGTGCTCTCGCAAACCGCGCCGTCGGCCCGCTGGTCACGGGCCCGGGCGTCGGCGGCGGCGTGTAGCGTCCTGCCCGGCCCGGACCAACCGGTCAAGGGTGCGGAACTGGACAAGCACGACCGGACAGGAGAACGACGACGTCATGATGGGTGGGCACCACGCCGCGTCGGGAGCGGCCGCCTGGGTCGCGGTGACGTCGACGGCACCGTTCGCGTTCGGCTGGCACCCCGTCTCCGAGGTCGGGGTGATGACCGGCGCGCTGGTCTGCGCGGGCGCCGCGCTGCTGCCCGACGCCGACCACCACTCCGGCACCATCGCGCACTCGTTGCCCCCGGTCTCCGAGGGCGTCTCCAAGCTCGTCGCGACCGTGTCCGGCGGGCACCGCAACGGCACCCACTCCATCCTCGGCATCGCCGTCTTCACCGCGATCGCCTGGGTGATGGGCATGGTCTCCATCAGCACGGAGGCCTTCGGCGAGGTGCTCGTCGGCCCCGGCGTCATGGCGGTCCTGCTCATCGCGTTCGCCCTGCGCGCCTGGAAGGTGACGGGCGGCAAGCGCTGGTGGACCTGGACGCTGTCGCTGCTCCTCGCCGCGTGCGTCGCCGTCTTCGCGCCCGAGGAGTGGAACTGGATGCCGTGGGCCGTCGCCCTCGGCTGCACCGTGCACGTGCTCGGCGACCTCGTCACCACCGCCGGCGTCCCCCTCCTGTGGCCGCTGAAGTTCCGCTCCCCCTACTGGGTGCGCCGCTACCGGGCGCTGCCCTTCGACGACGTGTGGCGCGACGGCGGCAACCTCTCGCTGCCCGTCCTCGGCGACGCCGGGTCGTGGCGGGAGTGGCTCGTCATGACGCCGGTCAGCCTCTACGCCGTCGTCGGCGTGGCCTGGGCCGCCCTGGGACAGATGGGGTTCGACACCCAGCCGGTGTGGGAGCAGGTCACTGCCTGGGCGGGGGCGGTCGGCGGCTGACGCCCCCAGGTCAGCGCGCCAGCGCGGCGCGCAGCCGGCCGTCCTCCTCCGCGGCGCCGGGCAGGCCCAGGCGCGGGTCGTCGACGACGCGCCCGCCGAGCACGGCGTCGAGGTAGCGCCGGTCGGCGTCGAGGCGAGCGACCGCGTCCGCCGTGGGCGACCCGTGCCCCGGCACGACGACGGCGCTCCGGGCCGCGAACGGCGCGAGCCGGTCCAGCCCGGCGAGGAAGCGCTCGACGCTCCCCTCCGCGCCCCCGCCGGCGATCTCGTCGAGCGGCAGCGGGAGCTCGACGTCGCTCAGCACGTCCCCCGCCACCAGCACCCGGCTGCGCGGCAGCCAGAGCGCCCCGTGCCCGGGGGCGTGGCCGTCGTGGACCACGAGCTCGGTGGGCGGCAGGACGCCGTCCGGGTCGGGGACCCGGCGCTCGGTCGCCGGGACCGGGGCGACGCGCCCGAGCAGGTCGAGGACCTCGGAAGGGTGCCCGGCTCCCCCGTAGCGCTCGGCGTCGGCGCGCGCCTCCGCCAGCAGCCGCGGGCGCTCCCGGCGCGCGACCCGCGCCGCCCGCGCCGTCGCCCAGCGCGGCACGTCGAGCCCGAGACGCGGGTGCCACAGCAGATGGTCGTGGTGGGCGTGCGTCGCGTACCCGGCGACGACCCGGCCGCCCCGGGCGTCCACCCCGTCGGCGACCGCCACCAGCTCGTCGGGCTCCCACGCCGGGTCGACCAGGAGAGCCGCCCGGGCGCCGTCGCCGGACCCGGGCGGCGCGAGCACCAGGGTCGTCGTGGTGCTCAGGCGGCGGGCGGTGCGGACCAGGACGTCCTCGACGCCCGGGACACCCTCCACGACCGGCACGAACCCCATCCCCGCACCCTACGGACCGAGAAGGCGAAAAAGACGTGGACCGCCGTGACCCGCTCCTGCCATGCTCCCCGCAAGCGGCACGCGATCGACGCGGGCCCGCACGCGAAGGAGGGCAGAGCGATGGACGACGTCGTCATGCGCGCCCTCCCGGAGGCTCTCCGGCGGGCGGACACCACCCGATCCTGAGGGGCCGCTCGAGCTCCTCGACCTGAGCAGGAGTCTCGCGTGCACCAGCACACCCCTTCCCCTTCCCTTTCTTCTTCGTCGTCCTTCGCCGCCTTCTCGGTCGCCGCGGACGGCGACCTCCCCGTGGAGCCCGGCCCCGACCAGCGGTGGTCCACCTGGACCTCCGTGACCAAGGGCCAGCGCGGCCCCGAGCCCGTGCCCGACTGGGTCGTCACCGCCGACGCCGCCCTCGACACCGAGCTCGGCGTGCTCAAGACCGGCAAGGAGGCGGACGTCTTCCTCGTCGAGCGCGCCGTGCCCGACGACCCGACCCGTCGCAGTCTGCTCGCCGCCAAGCGGTACCGCGGTCGCGACCACCGCCAGTTCCACCGCGACGGCGAGTACACCGACGGACGGCGCGTGCGCCGCACCCGCGACCAGCGCGCCATCGAGGACCGCAAGTCGTCGTGGGGCAAGGCCGTCG
Organism: Isoptericola sp. NPDC056134; assembly: GCF_042264825.1. Classification (NCBI taxonomy): domain Bacteria; kingdom Bacillati; phylum Actinomycetota; class Actinomycetes; order Micrococcales; family Promicromonosporaceae; genus Isoptericola; species Isoptericola sp. NPDC056134. Next base: position 135,086 of record NZ_JBHJVM010000004.1, on the reverse strand, counting down.
CCGCGACCCAGTGGGCGGACGCCGAGTTCCTCGCCCTGTCCCGCCTGTGGGACGCCGGTGCGCCCGTGCCCTACCCGGTGCAGATCGACGGCACCGAGCTGCTGCTCGAGTTCGTCGGCCGGGAGTCGGCGGACGGCACGGCCGAGGCCGCGCCGCGCCTCGCCCGCACCCGGCCCGATCCGGCGCACCTCGCGGACTGGTTCGAGCAGCTGCGGCACGGCATGGGCGTCATCGCCCGGCTCGGCTGGGCGCACGGAGACCTGTCGCCGTACAACATCCTCGTGGACGGCCTCTCCGAGGGAGCCGACGACGGCGGGCGGCTCGTGATCATCGACCTGCCGCAGGTCGTGGACCTCGTGGCCAACCCGTTCGGCGCGGACCTGCTGCACCGCGACTGCCGCAACGTGTGCACGTGGTTCGCGTCCCGCGGCCTCGACGTCGACCCCGACGAGCTCTTCGCGGACGTCTTCGCGCAGGCGTGGTGAGCGCCCGTCAGCCGCCCGCGCCGACGGAGTTGTCCGGGGCTCCGTCGCCGGGCGGTAGGTCGCCGCGCTCGACCGGCGGGCCCTGGTCCCGCGGCGTGCCCGCGACGAGCGCGGCCAGCTCGCCGCTCGTCGGCGGGCGGATGTTCGCGGCCGCCTCGCGCAGCACCTCGTGGTCGGCGGCGCTCCCCGAGACCCGGACGAGCGCGCCGTCGCGCAGGACGACGTACTCCTCCGCGTCCCCGGCCGTCCGCCGGAACGCTCCGCCCTCCTTCGTGCACGTCACCGGCCCGCCCACCTCGCCCCCGCCGACGTCCATGACCGTGCCCTCGCCGCAGTCCCCCGCGGTCATGGAGCCCTCGACGGCCGAGAGCATGAACGTGCGCCCGGACCCGCCGCTGAACTGGAGGGAGAAGCCGTCCGACCCGAGGACCCCGGCGGCGATCGGCACCGCCTCGAACCCCGCGGCCGACGTCGTCAGCACGTACCGCGGGGCGGCACCCCACGCCTGGGCCGCCTCGGCGATCTGCTCCTCGGTCGCGGGGGCGTCGGAGGACCCGGACGGCGCCGGCTCGGTGCCCCCGGTCAGCCCGGCGCACGCGCTCACGGACAGGCACACGACCGGCAGGACGGCGACGGTGAGCACCAGGCCCCGCCCGCGACGGCAGCTCATGAGCGCTGATCATGGCACGGGGCTACCGTGAACAGATGGCGAATCCGGCGGGCTCGTACGACGGCGAGGCGCTGTCCTCCTTCCTCGCGGACCTGGGCCTGGTGCTCGGCGCGGAGGACCTCGAGGCGGTGACCGACCGCTACGACCTGCCCGCCCTGCTCGTGGGCCAGGAGAGCTCGACGCTCCTCGCGTCGCCCGAGGACGTGCTCGACCTGTCCAGGGACCGCCCGGTCGCCGCGCGGGCGCGCGAGGCCGTCGCGGTGCTGCCCGAGCTGGTCGCCCTCGAGGAGGTCGGCTGGGGTCTGCTCTGGGTCGAGGTCCGCTGGTCCTACCGGGACGAGCTCGCGGCCGAGATCGCCGACGAGAGGTGCCGCTATCTCCTGCGGCGGGGACGCGGGACCTTCGAGGTCTGCGTCGTCGCTCCCCTGGGCTGACTCCCCGCCCTCTTCCGCGCGGCGTCGTCGCATGGTTATATATAAGCATCCACTTATACGAAGGAGGGTCGCCATGACCACCATCACCATCGACCCGGTCGCCACCGCAGGTCTCGTGGCGCGGGAGATCCGCAGCGGCGAGCGCGACGGCGCGCCGACGAAGATCGCCGTCGCCCGCCGTGCCTACGCCACCGACCGGGCCGACCTGTGGGACGCGGTCACGTCCGCCGCCCGCATCCCCCGCTGGTTCCTGCCCGTCAGCGGCGACCTGACGGTCGGCGGCCGCTACCAGCTCGAGGGGAACGCGGGGGGCACCGTCGAGCGCTGCGACGCCCCCGCGAGCTTCGCCGTCACCTGGGAGTTCGGCGGCTCCGTCTCGTGGCTGACCATCGCCCTGACGGAGGACGGCGACGGCACCGTCCTCGAGCTCGTGCACGAGGCCGTCGTCCCCCAGGAGCTCTGGGACCAGTACGGCCCCGGCGCCACCGGCGTGGGCTGGGACCTGGGGCTCATGGGGCTGGGGCTGCACGTCGCGGACCCGACCGGCGCGATCGACCCGAAGGCTGCGGAGGCCTGGTCGCTCTCCCCCGAGGGCGTCACGTTCTCCCGGCTCGCCGCCGCGGGCTGGGCGGACGCTGCGATCGCCGACGGTGACGACCCGGTCGCCGCCCGCGCGGCGGCCGAGCGCACCGTCGCCTTCTACACCACGGTGCCGGAGGCCTGATGCCGCACGCTGCGGCGTCGGCGGGAGCACCCTCCGAGGTCCCGGGGGGCGAGCGGCACGCGCTGCGGGGGCCCTTCGAGGCGCTGGGCGACCCCGTGCGGCGGCGCCTGCTCGAGCTGCTCGCCGACGGCGAGCGGCCCGCCGGAGCGCTGGTCGACTCGCTGCGGGCGGAGGCCCGCATCTCGCAGCCGGCCGTCTCGCAGCACCTGCGGGTGCTGCGCGACGCGCGCCTCGTCACCGTGCGCGCCGACGGCACGCGCCGCCTCTACGCCGTCGACGACACCGGGCTCGACGTCGTGCGCCTGTGGCTGGGGCGCTTCGGCGACCCGTTCGCGCAACCGCTCGACGCCCTCGCGACCGAGGTCGCCCGCGGCCGTCGCGCGCGGCGGCGCGGGACCGGCGGCACCGGCTCGGACGACGCCACGAGCGCCGCCGGCTGACGACGCGCCCGGTCAGGCGCCCGGGGCGTCAGCCGGCCGTGCCGCCGAGGACTCCGCCCGGTGGCGCGGCTCGTGGTACGGCTGGGGCAGCTTCAGGTGACGCTCGGCCAGGATGCCGCGCAGCACGTCGGGGGCGTCGGTGATGAGGCCGTCGACGCCGAGGTCGAGCAGGGACTCGATCGTCGCGGGGTCGTCCACGGTCCAGGGGACCACCCGCATCCCGGCGTCGTGGGCCGCGTCGACCAGCTCGCGGGTGGTGAACGGCACGTACCCGGGGTCGTCGACGCCGCCGCCCTGCGGGTCGCCGTGCACCGGCGAGACGGCGTCGGCGCCGAACGACGCGGCCGCGGCGACGAACCGTTCCTGGAGCGAACCGTCGAAGTCGTCGATGTCGAGGCCCCCGAGCCACGGGGACGCGCCCGGCAGGCCCTGCTGCAGGAACTGCTGGCCGTTGGTGAGGGCCACGAGCGGCAGGCGCGGCTCGACCTCGCGCATCCGCCTCAGGGAGCCCCAGTCGAAGCTCTGGACCGTCACCTGGTCGACCAGGCGCGCGCGGCGCACCTCCCGGGCCACGACCTGCACGAACTGCTCGCGCGGCGCGGTCTGCTCCGGCGCGCCCGCCTCGACCTTGGTCTCGACGTTGAGCGTGACCTTCCGGGCGCGGTAGTCGTTCACCAGGTCGAAGACCTCCGAGAGCAGCGGGATCCGCTCGCCCGGGTGCAGCTCCTGGCCGGGGAACTGCGGCTGGCGCAGGGACCCGCAGTCGACGGTGCGGACCTGGGCGAGCGTGAGGTCCTTCACGTACGTCGTCCCGGGCACGTACGGGTACTCCGGGTCGCCGGGGAACGCCGGCCCCGTGTCCACGCACTTGGCGGGGTTGAGGTCGCGGTCGTGGGTCACCACGGCGTACCCGTCGGCGGTGATCTGCACGTCCAGCTCGAGGGTGCTCACCCCGAGCTCCAGGGCGTTCGCGAACGCGGGCAGCGTGTTCTCCACCGTCATCGCCACGCCGCCCCGGTGGGCCTGCAGGTCGAAGGCGCGCGGACTCCCGTGCCCGGGTCCATGCCCATGCCCATGCCCATGCCCATGCCCTTGCCCCGCGACGGCCGGCGCGGCGCCCGTGGCCAGAAGGGCGGCGGCGACTCCGGTGCTGACGAAGGCGCTGACGAGGGCGGTTGCGGGGCGACGGGTGCGCATGCGCCGAGCCTGCGCGCCCGCGGTGACCCCGCGGGTGGCCCCGCGACGGCGTGTCGCCGACGGCCCGGTGAACTCCCCGGGGGTGGCCGGCAGGTTCCGGGGGCGTCATCGGAAGTCCCGCGACCGGGTGGACACGGGCAGCCGCAGCGGCGCGAGGTGCTCCGCGAGCAGGTTGACGGCGCCGTCGGCCTTCTCGACCCGGCCCCGGACCACCATCGCGGGGGCGCCGCGCGCCACGGCCCGGAAGCGACGCCACAGCCCCGCCGTGCAGATGACGTTGAGCAGCCCCGTCTCGTCCTCGAGCGACAGGAACGTCACGCCGCCCGCCGTGCCCGGGCGCTGCCGGTGCGTCACGACGCCGCCCACCGCCACCCGCCGGCCGGGCTCCGTGGCGCACACCCCCGCGACGGTGAGCACCCCCGCCTTCTCCAGGCCCTCGCGCACGTGCTCCAGCGGCGACGTCGAGCCGGGTGTGATGCCGGTGGCCCAGGCGTCGGCGACGTCCGTCTCGACCGGGGTCATGCCCGGCAGCGTCGGGGCGTCGACCCCGACGGACACGCCCGGCAGGGTGCCCGGCCCCTCCTGGCCGAGGGCCCCCGCCGCCCACAGCGCCTCGCGTCGCCCGGCGCCCAGGCCCTCCGTGGCACCGGCGGTCGCGAGCGCCTCCAGTTGCGCGGTGCTGAGCCCCACCCGGCGGGCCAGGTCGCGCAGGTCGCGGAACGGTCCGCGCTCGGTCCGCTCGGCGACCATCTGCTCGGCCAGCTCGTCGCCGATGCCGCGCACCGCGGACAGCCCCAGCCGCACCGCGAGCGCAGGGTCGGGTGGCGGGCCGAAGCCCTGGTCGTCGCCGGTCGTGCCCGAGGGCGCGACCGGCTCGGCCGCCGGGGAAGACCGCCGTTCGACGCCCGCGAGCGCCCGCGAGTCGTTGACGTCCGGCCGCAGCACCTGCACCCCGTGCCGGCGCGCGTCGGCGGCCAGCGACTGCGGCGAGTAGAACCCCATGGGCTGCGCGGCCAGGAGACCGGCGTAGAACGCGGCGGGGTGGTGCACCTTGAGCCACGAGCTCGCGTACACGAGGTAGGCGAACGAGTAGGCGTGCGACTCGGGGAAGCCGAAGTCCGCGAACGCCTTGAGCTTGTCGTAGATCTCCTCGCGCACGGCCGGGTCGTCCACCCCCTTCGCGCGCATCCCGTCCATGAGCCGCCCGCGCAGCGCCTCCATCCGCTCCACCGACCGCTTCGAGCCCATCGCCCGGCGCAGCTGGTCGGACTCGGCGGCGCTGAACCCCGCGACGTCGATCGCCATCTGCATGAGCTGCTCCTGGAACAGCGGCACGCCCTTGGTCTTGCCGAGGGAGCTCTCCAGCAGCGGGTGCAGGAAGGTCACCGGCTCGCGACCCCGCGCCCGCTCGATGTACGGGTGCACGGAACCGCCCTGGATGGGGCCGGGGCGGATGAGCGCGACCTCGATGACGATGTCGTAGAACGTCCGCGGCCGCAGGCGCGGCAGGGTGGCCATCTGGGCCCGCGACTCCACCTGGAACACCCCGACGGTGTCGGCGGCGCACAGCAGGTCGTAGACCGCCGGGTCGTCGTCGGGCAGGCCGTGCAGCGTGAGCCGCTCCCCGGTGTGCTGCTCGATCGAGTCGAACGCGTACCGGATGGCGGTGAGCATCCCGAGGCCGAGCAGGTCGAACTTCACCAGCCCCGCGTCGGCGCAGTCCTCCTTGTCCCACTGCAGCACCGTGCGCCCCTCCATCCGCGCCCACTCCACGGGGCAGACCTCGATCACCGGGCGGTCGCACATGACCATCCCGCCGGAGTGGATGCCCAGGTGGCGCGGCAGGCGCAGCATGCGGTCGGCCAGGTCGAGCACCGGGCCGGGGATCTGCCCCTCCTCCTCGGCCGACGGCGGGCGCTGCGCGGGCACGACGTCGTGGGCGTCGTCGGCGCGGCGCACCTCCCCCTCGTCCGTCGCGAGCGGGTCGACGACGCGCCGGCGGCCGTGCGGGTCGCCCTGCCGATGGCCGAGCGTCGGCGACCAGTCCCGCCGGCCGGTCCCCGGCAGGTGCCCCTGGTGCGGGCGGTCGGCACGTGGCCGGCCGGCCCCCGCCGGGAGCGACTCCGTCGGGCCCCACAGCGCCGCCGTGCGCGCGTCCTTGGCGGCGGTCCGGTTCGCCGGCGTCCCGCCCCCGGAGCCGCCGGAACCCGCGGCCGCCCGGGCGGCCTGCGCCGCGGCGTCGGCCGCGGGGCTGACCGGGTCCGGCCCGCGGAGCGACCCCCAGCGCTCGATGGACTTGCTCCACGCGTCCTGCTGCCCGACGTCGTACCCGAGGGCGCGGGCGGCGTCGCGCACCGCGGAGCGCGGCCGGTAGGAGATGACGTTCGCGACCTGCGCCGCGTGCTGCCGGCCGAACTTTCCGTAGACGTGCTGGATGACCTCCTCGCGCCGCCCGGACTCGATGTCGATGTCGATGTCCGGCGGCCCGTCCCGCTCGGGCGCGAGGAAGCGCTCGAACAGCAGGCCGTGCTTCACCGCGTCGACCGCGGTGATGCCGAGCGCGTAGCAGACCGCCGAGTTGGCGGCGCTCCCGCGCCCCTGGCACAGGATGCCCTCCCGGCGGCAGAACTCCACGAGGTCGTAGACGACGAGGAAGTAGCCGGGGAAGGTCAGGTCCTCGATGACGCGCAGCTCGTGGTCGATCTGCGCCCAGGCACGCTCGTCGCCGGGAACCCCGGGGGCGGGCCGCGGGCCGTACCGGTCGGAGGCCCCCCGCCGCACCAGCTCGCGCAGCCAGCTGGCTTCGTCGTGCCCCGCCGGCACCGGGTAGGGCGGCAGGTTCGGCGCCACCAGGCGCAGGTCGAAGGCGCACTCCGCCGCGAGGCCCGCCGCCGCGGTGACGGCCCCCGGGTGGCGTCGGTGCAGGGCCCGCATCTCGGCGGCCGATCGCAGGTGCGCGACCGGGGCACCCGGCAGCCAGCCGTCCAGGCCGTCCAGCGAGGAGCGCGCCCGCACGGCGGCGAGCGCGCCCGCCAGGTCCGCGTCGCGCGGGCGGGCGTAGTGCGCGTTCGCGGTCGCGACGACCGGCAGCCGCGCGTCGTGGGCCAGGGCGGCGAGCGCGTCGTGCAGGTCGGCGTCCCGCGGGTCACCCGTCGCGGTGAGCTCGACGGCCACGTTGTCCCGGCCGAACGTGGCGACCAGCAGGTCGAGCTCGCGCCGTGCCGCGTCGACGCCGCCCGCGGGGGCGGTGAGCGCGCGTCGGACGGCCCCCTTGCGGCACCCGGTGAGCACGAGCCACTCCCCGCCCGCCTCGGCCCCGAGGCCCTCGAGGTCGTACCGGGCCTTGCCCTTGACCCCCGCGTCCAGGTGGGCGGTCGCGATCGCGCGGGACAGGTTGCGGTAGCCCTGGTCGCCGCGCGCCAGCACCAGCAGGTGGGTGGCGCGCGGGTCGGGGACGCCGGTGGGCGGGTCGAGCACCGGCCGGCTCCCGGCGGTGCCCGGCGCCGCACCGGGGGTCACCGGGGCGGGCAGGTGCAGCTCGGCGCCGAAGACGGTGGGCAGCCCCACCTTCCGCGCGGCCTCCGCGAAGCGCACCACCCCGTACAGCCCGTCGTGGTCGGTCAGGGCCAGCGCCTCCAGCCCGAGGCGCGCGCCCTCGGCCGCCAGCTCCTCCGGGTGCGACGCGCCGTCGAGGAAGCTGAACGCCGAGTGCGCGTGCAGCTCCGCGTACCCGCTAGTCATAGAAGGCCTCCACCTGCCACACGCCGCCGGTCTGCGCCAGCAGCAGCGCCCGCCCGTCGTCGAGCACCGCCTGCAGATAGACGCGGCGCGCTCCCCCGCCCGCCGACCACCAGCGCTCCGCGAGCGGCCAGGGGCCCGCCCACCCCGTCACCGCGGCGACGTCCTGCGCCCCGTCCGCCCCACGACCGCCGCCGCACGCGACGGCGGCGGGCTCGCCGCTCATCGCGAGCCGGGCGTCCACGACGACGTCGCGCCCCGCCGCGTCGAGCACCCGGGCAGGCACCGGCTCGCCCGGCAGCCCGGCGGGCGCGGGGCTGGGCAGGGCGCCCGGCCAGGGCAGCCCGGGGTCGCGGCCCGCGCCGCCCTCCGTGCCGAAGGGCACGAGCCGCACCCGGTCGCGGGGCCCGCGGCCGCCCTGCAGCTCCACCGTGAGCACGGCGTGCCCGCCGAGCAGCCCCTGCACCCGCCCGAGCGCCCGCCGGGCACGCTCGCCCTCGCCCGCGTCCGCGCCCCACAGGCCGGGCTGGTGGGTGGTCGCCGGGACGACGTCCTCCGCCGCCAGCGCCAGGTGCGCGATCGGCGCGACGACGGGGTCGTCCGCACCGCCCCCGCGCCGGGCGGACGCCGCGGTCAGCCAGCCCTCGAGCTGCCACCGCACCCGGTCGGTGATCCGCGCCGCGCTCATCCCGCCGGCCGCGGCGTCGTCCGTGCGCCACACCCGCTCCAGCACGGCGCCCTCGCCGACGTCCCCGCCGACGTCGTCCCCGCCGAGGTCGACGCCCGCCGTGCGCGCGGTGATCCGCAGCCGCCCGCAGGCCAGCCCGCGCACGGCGAGCAGGTCGTGCAGCGCGGTGGCCAGGCGGCGCGCGGCGAAGGTCGCGACGTCGACCCGCAGGGCGGGCGGGTCGAGCTCCTCCGCGACGGCCAGGTCCTCCTCGACGCGACGCCGCGCCGGAGGGCGCAGGTCCTCGCCGCGGGCCAGCCGCTGCGCCCAGGCGCCGAGGTCGCCGAAGCGCGCCTGCACGCTCGCCGCGGGCAGGGCGGCCAGGTCGCCGAGGGTGCGCAGGCCGAGCCGCCACCACAGCCCGGCCGCCTCCCGGACGGCGGCCACCCCCGCCGGGTCGCAGACGGCGTGCACCAGCTCCCCCACGGGGCGGTCGGCGAGGAACGCCGCGGAGCCGCCCGGGGGCACGACGGCGTCCTCGCGGGCGGCGAGCACCGCCGCGAGCAGACCGTCGGCGACGCCCACCTGGCTCTCGTGCCCGGTGCGCGCGGCGACGGCGCCCACCAGGGCCTGCGCCAGGGCCAGCTCGGAGCCGTGGTAGCGCGCGGCCCCGCCCGCCGGCAGCAGGAGCAGCCCCGGGCGCGCCACCTCCAGGCCCGCCACCACCGTCTCGGCCGCGAGCGCCACCGGCTCGAACTCCCGCGCGTCACGGCCGTCGTCGGCCGCCAGCAGCGCCACCTCGGGGCACCGCTCCTGCGCCTGCCGGCGCCGCATCCCGCGCCGCACCCCTTGGGCGCGGGCGACGGCGGAGACGGCCACGACGGTGTGCCCGGCGCCCGACCCGCCGCCCGACCGGGCGCCGAGCACCGCCGCGGGGACGTGCGCGTCCAGCCCGGCGCCGGCCAGCGCCGCCACGACCGGCCAGTCCGGGACCCACAGGACGGCCGTCCGCGAGGTCGCCCCGGACGAGGTCGTCGCGGACGCCGTCTTCCCGCCCGTCATCACGCCACCCGCAGCCGGGCGGGCGCGGAGGGGCCGCGCGCCCCGGCGGGCACGTGGGCGCCCGGGACGGTGCCCACGGCGTCGGGGCCGCCGACCACCCGCTCGACCTGCAGCGGCACGTCCACCTCGATCTCGACGGGCCGGGCGGCGGCCCCGCGACCGGTGCGCCGCACGCGCAGGGTGCGGCGGCGCAGCCAGCCCGCCCCGTGGTCCACGCCGGACCAGGTGCCGCCCCGTGCGTCGAGGGTGACGTGCGCGCCGGGCCACGACGCCTGCGCCAGCAGCACCGCGCCCCGCTCCCGGGCGCGCGCGGCCAGGCGGCGCCGGTCGGCGTCGAGCAGGGCCGCGCCCGGGCCGACGACCACCACGTCCATCCCGTCGAGCAGCGCGGCGAGGGCCGCCGGCGCGTCCGGGCCCGGGGCGGGGACGAGCACGGTCCGCCCGAGCGCGACCCCGGCGTCCGCGGCGGCCAGCATCCCGACGTCCGGCGTGCCGACGAACGCGACCCACGCGCCGGACCGCGACGCCTCGGCCAGCAGCGCGAGCAGGAGCGTCGACGAGCCGCGGACGGCGAGCACCGTGCCCGCGGCCAGCCCGCCCTCGGGCAGGAGGGACGCCAGCCCCGGGTGGACCGGCAGCAGGCGGCCGCCCGGCTCCGCCGCGCGGCCTCCGTCGGCGCGCTGACCTGCGCGGGGGGCGGAGTGCGGGGTGGCGCGCTTCCCGGTGCGCTGCTCCGCCGCCCGCAGCGCGGCCCGCGCGACGGCGGCGCGGTCGACCGGTCGCTCGGGCTCGGGCTCGGGCTCGGGCATGGGCTCGGGCATGGAGCGGGCCGCGGTACGCGGCGGGGCGACGACCGTCATGCGACCTCCCCCCGAGCCGGACGCCGGGCGACGCCCGGCGGACCGCGACCAGCAACGACCAGACGACGACAGCACGACGACCGTCGTCGTTCGAACGCTTGTTCGAACACTGCCAGTAGACGTCGCGACGGCGACCGCTGTCAACCGCGCAGGTCGGCCGCACGGGCGCCTCGCTCGTGTACGCTGCTGCCGACATACCGCGCAGTCGGTATGTCGGATGGACGGGCTCTCGGGAGCAGACTGGGGCCCTCAGCGACGAGGAGGTCGACCGTGCAGATCGTGGGCGCCGTGCTGGACCGCACCGGAGCACCCCCGCCGTACGCCACCTCCGGGGCGCTGCGCACCAGCACGCTCGACCTCGACCCGCCCGGGCCCGGCGAGCTCCTGGTCCGCATCGAGGCCGCGGGGCTGTGCCACTCGGACCTGAGCGTCGTGGACGGCAGCCGCGAGCGCCCCGTCCCCCTGCTCCTCGGCCACGAGGCCGCCGGGATCGTGGAGGCCGTCGGCGACGCGGCGCACGACGGCACCGATGGCACCGATGGCACCGATGGCATCGCCCCGGGACGGCGCGTCGTCCTGACCTTCCTGCCGCGGTGCGGCGCCTGCGCAGCCTGCGCCACCGACGGCCGGCTGCCCTGCACGGCCGGCAGCGCCGCCAACGCCGCCGCCACGCTGGTCGGGGGCGCGGTACGGCTGCACCGCGGCCCGGAGCCGGTCCACCACCACCTGGGCGTCAGCGCCTTCGCCACCCACGCCGTCGTGCACCGCACCTCCGTGGTCCCCGTGGACGACGACGTGCCCGCCGACGTCGCCGCCCTGCTGGGCTGCGCGGTCCTCACGGGCGGCGGCGCCGTGATCAACGCCGGCCGCCCGGCACCCGGCGACCGCGTGGCCGTCGTCGGCCTGGGCGGGGTCGGGATGGCCGCGCTGCTCGTCGCGCTCGCCCTGGGGCACGAGGTGCTCGGCGTCGACCCGGTGCCCGCCAAGCTCGACCTCGCGCGCCGCCTCGGCGCCACCACCGCGCGCACCCCCGACGAGGCGCTCGACGCCGGCGAGCGGGCGCCCGTCGTCGTCGAGGCCGCCGGCTCGGCGCGCGCCTTCGAGACCGCGCTCGCGCTCACCGCGCCCGGCGGCACCACCGTGACGGCCGGGCTGCCCGGCCCCGACGCCCGCGCGTCCGTCGCGCCGCTGACCCTGACGGCCGAGGCCCGCACGGTCGTGGGCTCCTACCTCGGGTCGTCCGTGCCGAGCCGCGACATCCCGCGGTACGTCGACCTCTGGCGCGCGGGCCGCCTGCCGCTCGAATCACTCGTCTCGGCCCGCATCGGGCTCGAGGACCTGCCGGCCGCCCTGGACCGGCTCGCCGCCGGCGCCGAGCTGCGCCAGCTCATCACCTTCGACGAGAGGACCACCGCATGACCGCCACCGCCGACCCCACCTCGCGCGTCGCCGTCGTCACCGGAGCCGCCCGCGGCATCGGGGCCGCGACCGCCCGCCGGCTGGCCGCCGACGGCCACGCCGTCGCCGTCCTGGACCTCCTGGAGGAGCAGGCCGCCGCGACCGCCGCCGACACCGTCGCCGGCGGCGGTCGCGCGATCGGCCTCGGCGTGGACGTCGCCGACGCCGCGGCCGTCGAGGCCGCCGTCGCGCGCGTGACGGACGAGCTCGGCGCGCCGACGATCCTGGTGAACAACGCCGGGATCCTGCGCGACAACCTCCTGTTCAAGATGTCCGAGGACGACTGGGACGCCGTGCTGCGCGTGCACCTGCGCGGCGCGTTCGTCGCGACGCGGGCCGTGCAGGCGCACATGGTCGCCGCCGGCTGGGGCCGCGTCGTCAACCTGTCCAGCACGTCCGCGCTCGGCAACCGGGGCCAGGCGAACTACTCCGCCGCGAAGGCGGGCATGCAGGGGTTCACCAAGACGCTCGCGATCGAGCTGGGCAAGTTCGGTGTCACCGCCAACGCCGTGGCACCGGGCGTCATCGCGACCGACATGATCGCCGAGACCGCCGAGCGCATCGGCATGACGCCCGAGGAGTTCCACGCCGCGGCGGCCAAGGACGTACCGGTCGGGCGGGTCGGGCAGCCCGAGGACATCGCCGCCGCCGTGTCGTTCTTCTGCTCCGAGGAGGCGTCGTTCGTCTCGGGCCAGGTGCTCTACGTCGCCGGCGGGCCGAAGGCGTGACCGCGGCCATCCAGGTCTCCTCCCCCGCCGCGCTGGCCGGCGCCGTCGGGCAGAAGGCCACGGGCGAGTGGTTCACGATCGCGCAGGAGCGCATCGACGCGTTCGCCGACGCCACCGAGGACCTCCAGTGGATCCACGTCGACCCGTGGCGCGCCGCCGACGGCCCGTTCGGCACGACGATCGCGCACGGGTTCCTCACCCTGTCCCTGCTGCCCCGGCTGGCGTCGTCGCTGGTCGAGGTGGGCGGCGTCGCGATGGCGATGAACTACGGCCTGGACAAGGTGCGGTTCCTGCACCCCGTCCCCGCCGGCTCGCGCATCCGCGCGACGACGGAGCTCACGGGTGCCGAGACCGTCGCCCAGGGCGTGCGGCTGGCCTCGACCGTGACCGTCGAGATCGAGGGGGTCGACAAGCCGGCGCTCGTCGCGCAGACGCTGGCGCTGTACGTCCCCGAGCGATAGGCGGTGCCCCCGGACGGCGCCGCCGTCCGGGGGCACCGGATCGGGCAGGATGGCGCCATGACGACGAACCCGCAGGTCGCACCCGGTCCTCGCACACGCGAGCAGCGCCGCGCCGACACGCTGGCGATGCTGAGCTCCCCGGTGCGAGACGTCTGGGTCGCCACGGCGTCGACGGCACCCGACGGCACGCCCGAGCCCTACCTGGTGCCCCTGTCGCTGGCCTGGGTCGACGACCGCGTCGTCCTCGCGCTGGAGGCGACGTCGCGCACGGGCCGCAACCTGCTCGCCACCGGTACCGCGCGGCTCTCGCTCGGGGCGACACGCGACGTCGTCATGGTCGACGCCGTCCTCGAGCGCTCGGTCCGGGTCGCCGAGGCGCCGCCGGAGCTCGCCGAGGGGTATGCCGCGCAGGCGGACTGGGACCCGCGCCCGGGCGGCGAGCACGACGTCTACCTCGTGCTGCGCCCGCGACGCGTCCAGGCCTGGCGCGAGGTGGACGAGCTGGCCGGCCGTACCCTCATGCGCGACGGCGAGTGGCTCTGAGCGCTACGCGACGCGCTCCAGCACCATCGCCATGCCCTGCCCGCCGCCGACGCACATGGTCTCCAGCCCGTAGCGGCCGCCCGACGCCTCGAGCCCGTTGATCAGCGTGGAGGTGATACGGGCGCCGGTCATGCCGAAGGGGTGCCCGACGGCGATGGCGCCGCCGTGGACGTTGAGCCGCTCGTCCTCGATGCCCAGCTCGAGGGCCGACGCGATGACCTGCGCGGCGAACGCCTCGTTGATCTCGACGAGGTCCATGTCGTCGATCCCGAGCCCCGCGCGGGCGAGCGCCTGGCGGCTCGCCCCCACCGGGCCCAGGCCCATGATCTCGGGCGACAGGCCCGTGACGCCGGTCGACACGATGCGCGCCAGCGGCGTCAGGCCGAGCTCGTCGACGACGCGGTCGGAGACCACGACGACGGCGGCGGCCCCGTCGTTGAGCGGGCACGCGTTGCCGGCGGTGACCGTGCCGTCGGGGCGGAACACCGGGTCGAGCGTCGCGAGCCTCTCGACGGTCGTGCCGGGGCGTGGGCCGTCGTCCGCGGACACCACCGTGCCGTCGTCGAGCGTGACGGGCGTGATGTCCCGCGCCCAGAAGCCGTCGGCGATCGCCGCCTCGGCGCGCTGCTGGCTGCGCGCGGCGAACTCGTCCTGGTCGCGGCGCGAGATGCCGCGGAGGTCCGCGACGTTCTCCGCCGTCTGCCCCATGGCGACGTACGCGTCCGGCAGGGCCCCGACGGCGCGCGGGTCGGTCCAGGGCCCGGCGCCGCCGACGGCGCGCTTCGCCGTGCGCTCCAGCGCGTCGGCGAAGCGAGGGTTGGTGAGGTCGACGCCGGGGATCTCGTCGCTCGACCCGACGGCCATGCCGCTCACCGACTCGACGCCGGCGGACACGAAGACGTCGCCCTCCCCCGCCCTGATGGCGTGGAACGCCATGCGCGTGGTCTGCAGGCTGGAGGAGCAGTACCGGGTCACGGTGGTGCCGGGCACGGAGTCCCAGCCGTTCAGCACGGCCACGACGCGGGCCATGTTCATCCCCTGCCGGCCGCCGGGCAGGCCGCAGCCCAGCAGGAGGTCGTCGATGCGCGCCGGGTCGAGCCCGGGCACCTGCGCGACGGCGGCCTCGACCATGCGCGCGGCGAGGTCGTCGGCGCGGACGTCCTTGAGCGATCCCTTGTGCGCGCGCCCGATCGGCGAGCGCGCGGTGGCGACGATGTACGCCTCGGTCATGTCGTGTCTCCTTCGGGTCGGTACGAGATGGGGGCGCGGGCGGCTCAGACGAACGCCGCGTGGCCGGTGATCTCGCGGCCCACGATGAGGTTGTTCATGTCCCGGGTGCCCTCGAACGTGTACACGGCCTCGGCGTCGGCGAAGTACCGCGCGACGCCGGTGTCGAGGGTGATGCCGTTGCCGCCGCAGGCCTCGCGGCACAGCGCGACGGTCTCGCGCATGCGGGTGGTGACGAACGCCTTGGCCATCGCGGCGTGCGCGTCGCGCTGCGTCCCGGCGTCCTGCAGCTGGGAGACGCGCACGCACACGGCGAGGCTCGCGGTGACGTTCGCGAGCGCGGTGGCGAGCTTGTCCTGGATCAGCTGGTAGCTGGCGATCGGGTGCCCGAACTGCTCACGCTGCCGCGTGTACGCCACGGCCGCCTCGTAGGCGCCGATCATCGTGCCCAGCGACTGCCAGGACACGCCGTCGCGCGTCACGCGGAGCACCTGGGCGACGTCGCGGAAGCGGTCGATGCGCTGCAGCCTGTCGGCCTCCGCGACCTGGACGCCGTCGAGCGCGATGTCCGCGTTCTGCACGATGCGCAGCGACTGCTTGCGCTCGATCTTCGTGGCGGTGAAGCCTGGCGTCCCCTTCCGGACGAGGAAGCCCTTGACCTGGTCGTCGGCCGTGTCCTTGGCCCAGATCACGACGACGTCGGCGAACGTCGCGTTGCCGATCCAGCGCTTGGCGCCGTGCAGGGTCCAGGTGTCGCCCTGGCGCGTGGCGGTGGTGCGCAGCCCCTTGGCGGTGTCGGAGCCGGACAGCGGCTCGGTGAGGCCGAAGGCGCCGATGACGTCGCCGCTCGCCATCGGGGGCAGCCACTGCGCGCGTTGCTCGGGCGAGCCGCCGAGGCCGATCGCGCTCATCGCGAGCCCCGAGGACACGCCGATGAAGGTGCAGAACGAGGAGTCCACGCGGGCGAGCTCCATGCCGATCCAGCCGCGGAACACCGCCGAGCTCTCGAACGGCGCGCACTCGGGCCACGCCGCACCCACCGTGCCGAGCTCGGCGAACGGCTTGAAGAGGTGGACGGGACACTCCGCTCGCTCCCAGTAGTCGTCCGCGAGGGGGCGTACCTCGCGCTCCATGAACTCGCGCACGGCGAGCGCCGCCGCCTGCTCGCGGGGGGTGAGCAGGTCCTGGAAGCCGTAGAAGTCGGCGTCGAGCACCGCGGGGCCGGTGGTCGGGCCGGTGGTCGGGCCGGTGGTCGGGCCGGTGGTCAGGCCGGTGGTCGAGGTGGCCGGGGAGGTGAACGTCATCGTTGCTCCGATCGTCGTCGAACGCGACCAGTGTGCACCCCCGTGCATCATTTTCCAAGATGTTGCACGGACCTCGTCCCACGACACTAGGCTGCGGTCATGCCGGACAGCGCCACGAGCACCACGCCCGCCCCGCACGACGACGCGCCGATCGCGACCGTCGGCCTCGAGGCCGCGCCCACGCCGCTCTCCCTGCGCCTGGCGCCCGGCGCCCACGCCGACGCGCGGCGGGCGTTCGACCTCGCGCGGGAGACGTTCGTCGCCGGACGGCGCCTCGACATGGCCCCCCTGGCCGCGAGCCTCGGCGTCGACCGGACGTCCGTGTTCCGGTGGGTCGGCAACCGGGACGCGCTGCTCACCGAGGTGCTGTGGTCCCTCGCCGTCCCGACCCTGGTCCAGGCCGACCGCGCGACGGCGGCCGAACGCGGGGCCGAGCGGGTCGCCGGCGTCCTCACGCGCTTCGCCGGCGACCTCATCACCGCCCCGTACTTCCGGGACTTCCTCACCCGCGAGCCCGCGCGCGCCCTGCGGCTGCTCACCACCAAGGCGAGCCCCATCCAGCACCGCTTCCTCGCCACCTGCGAGTGGCTGGTGCGCACCCATCTCGGCGACACCCCGTTCGACGACGACGGCGGGACCGAAGGCGGGAGCACGAGCGGCATCGACCCCGCGTCGCTCGCCTACCTGCTGGTGCGCGTCTCCGAGTCGTTCACCTATGCCGACCTCATCACGGGCGAGACGCCCGAGGCCGACCGCGCCGCCGTCGCGTTCCGCCACCTGCTGCGGGTGCCGTCCACCTCCGCCTGATCCCGCCCGCCGACACCCCTGAGACCCCGCCCGAGACCCCCAGGAGCACCGATGCCCCGCGCCCGCCACCCGTTCCCGCTGCGCTGGAACGACAACGACCAGTACGGCCACGTCAACAACACCGTGTACTACGCCGCGATGGACACCGCCGTGAACGCGTGGATGATCGCCCACGGGGGGCTGGACCCGCGGGGCGACGTGATCGGGCTGTGCGTGGCGTCGTCGTGCGAGTTCCGCGCGCCGGCGTCGTACCCCGAGGAGCTCGAGGTCGGGATCGGCGTGGGGCGCCTGGGGCGCACGAGCCTCACGTGGGACCTGCACGTGCTCCGCGCCGACGGCGACGAGCCGATCGCCGTCGGCCGGTTCACGCACGTGTTCGTCGACGAGCCCTCCCGGCGGCCGGTGCCCGTGCCGGACGGCGTCCGGCGGGCGGTCGCCATCCTGCAGGACTGACACGCCGCAGGACCGACCACGACGGCCCCGCGCGCCCCGCGGACGACCTGGTCGCACCACATACCGACTGCGCGGTATGCTCGCTCGAGCCCCGGGACGATCCGGGTCGACGGAAGGTGGTCATCGATGACCGACGTGCCCGGACTGGACACCGCAGGGCTGCGGGCGTGGCTGGAGCGGGAGCACCCCGAGCTCACCGACGGCGGCACGGGTTCCGGAGGTGAGCTCACCGCGAGCGTGATCGCCGGCGGCCGCAGCAACCTCACGTACCGCGTCCACGGGGCCCGCGTGCCGCTCGTCGTGCGGCGGCCGCCGCTGGGCCACGTGCTGTCCACCGCGCACGACATGCGCCGCGAGCACCGCGTCGTCACCGCCCTCGCGGACAGCCCCGTCCCGGTGCCCCGCACCGTCGACGTCGTCGACGACACCGACCGCGGCGAGGTCACCGGCACCGTCTTCTTCGTCATGGAGCACGTGGCCGGCACGGTGCTGTCCCGCCCGGCGCAGAACGGGGCGTTCACGGCGGACGGCCTGCACGCCCTCGGCCTCGAGCTCGCCGAGGTGCTCGCCGACCTGCACGCCGTGGACCCGGCCGCCGTCGGCCTCGCGGACTTCGGCCGCCCCGACGGGTACCTCCACCGGCAGCTGGCCACGTGGCGGCGCCAGTACGACGCCTCCCGCAGCCGCCCGCAGCCCCGGCTCGACGCGCTGCAGGACCGGCTCGCCGCGGGCGTCCCTGACTCGGGCGGCCGGGCCGGCATCGTGCACGGCGACTTCCGGCTCGACAACGCGATCGTCGCCGGCCCGCCCGACGCGCCCCGCGTCGCCGCCGTCCTCGACTGGGAGATGGCGACCCTCGGCGACCCGCTGGTCGACCTCGGCATGCTCGGCCTGTACTGGGACATCCGCGGCCTCACCGGTGCGGCAGGCGACGACGGTTCCGACGACGGCGCGCTGAGCGCCGTCGTCCCCGGCGCCGGCTACCCGGAGTTCGCCGCCCTCGTCGACGCGTACGCCGCGCGGTCGGGCACCGCGCCGCCCGACCTGGCCTGGTACCGCGCGTTCGCCGCGTACAAGCTCGCCGTGATCCTCGAGGGGATCCACTACCGCTACCGGGCGGGCGAGACGGTCGGCGAGGGCTTCGACCGGATCGGCGCCCTCGTGGCGCCGCTGGCCGAGGACGGCCTCGCGCACGCGACGCCCGCCGGGAGGGCCTGATGGACTTCGCCCCCGACGCCCGCACCGCCGAGCTCACCGACCGGGTCCGCGCGTTCCTCGACGAGCGCGTGCTGCCGGCGGAACCGGTGCTGGACGCGCAGCTCGCCGCCGCCCCGGACGACTGGTCCCCGCGCCCCGTGCTGCGCGAGCTCCAGGGCGCCGCCCGCGAGCAGGGCCTGTGGAACCTGTTCCTCCCGGGCGACGGGCCCGCCGGGGACCGCGGCGCCGGCCTCACCAACCTGCAGTACGCGCCGCTCGCCGAGCTCACCGGCTGGAGCCCGCGGCTGGCCCCGGCGGCGTTCAACTGCGCTGCCCCCGACACCGGCAACATGGAGCTGCTCGCGCACTTCGGCACGCCGGACCAGCAGCACGAGTGGCTCGACCCGCTGCTCGACGCGCGCCTCCGGTCGGCGTTCTGCATGACCGAGCCGGGGGTCGCCTCGAGCGACGCGTCGCAGATCGGCACGCGCATCCGCCGCGACGGCGACGAGCTGGTGATCACCGGCCGCAAGTGGTGGTCCACCGGCGCGATGAACCCGGGCGCCGCGCTGCTCGTCGTCATGGGCAAGACCGACCCGGACGCGCCGCCCCGCCGGCAGCAGTCGATGGTGCTCGTGCCGCGGGACGCCCCGGGCGTGACGGTCGTGCGCCCCCTGACCGTGTTCGGCTACGACGACCGCGACCACGGCGGGCACGCCGAGATCGCCTTCGACGACGTCCGCGTGCCCGCCACGAACCTGCTCGGCGGCGAGGGCGACGGGTTCGCGATGGCGCAGGCGCGCCTCGGGCCGGGCCGCATCCACCACTGCATGCGCGCCCTCGGCATGGCCGAGCGGGCGCTGGCGCTCGCCGTCCGGCGGGCGCGCGAGCGCTCCACGTTCGGCCGCCCGCTCGCCGAGCAGGGCGTGGTCCGCGAGTGGGTCGCCACCTCCCGCGTCGAGGTCGAGGCGTTGCGCCTGCTCGTGCTCAAGACCGCCTGGCTCATGGACACCGTCGGCAACCGGAAGGCCATGCGCGAGATCCAGGCCATCAAGATCGCCGTGCCGCGCACCGTCCAGGCGATCCTCGACCGCGCGATGCAGCTCTTCGGCGCCGCCGGGCTGTCCGGCGACCAGCCGCTCGCCGAGATGTTCGCCGCGGCCCGCGCCCTGCGCCTCGCCGACGGCCCCGACGAGGTGCACCTCGGCTCTCTCGGGCGCGCCGAGCTGCGCGGCTGAGCCGTCCCGGAGCGCCGGGGCCCGCACGACCCTCCGGATCGACGACGACGAAAGGACCGGACATGACACCCACCCCCGACCCCAGCGCGGACTCCCCTGGCCCCGCGCCCGACGCCCCCGCCGACGGTTCCGCCCGGACCTCCACCGACGCCGTCGACGGCCCCGGCTTCGGGACGCTCTCGGCCGCGTCGCTGCTCGTGGAGACGGCGCGACGCCATCCCGGGTACCCCGCGCTGCACTTCGCGGGGACCACCACCACCTACGGCGAGCTCTGGGACCAGACCTGCGCCTACGCCGGCGCCCTCGCGGCACGCGGGATCGGGCGCGGCTCGCGCGTGGCGATGGTCGTGCCGAACGTGCCCGACTTCGCGCGCGTGTACTACGCCGCGCTCTCCGTCGGCGCCGTCGTCGTCCCGATCCACCTGCTGTTCCGGTCGGGCGAGATCGAGTTCGTGCTGCGGGACAGCCGGGCCGACCTCGTGGTCGCGGCCGCGCCGCTGCTCGCCGAGGCCGCGCCCGCCGCCGAGCGCGCGGGCGTCCCCCTCGTCACGGTGCTCGCCCCCACCGCGGAGCAGGGCGGGCCCGCCCTCCCCCGCCTCGAGGACGAGGCGGCCGCGGCGACGCCCGTGGAGCGGCACACGGCGGTGCACCCGACGTCGGCCGCGACGATCCTCTACACCAGCGGCACCACCGGGCTGCCCAAGGGCGCCGTCGGCTCCCACCTCGCCGCCGTCGAGCAGGTGCACTGCTCCCTCATCGACTCCTTCGACCTGCGGCACGACGACGTCGTCTTCGGCGGGCTCCCGCTGTTCCACGCGTTCGGCCAGATGGCGGTGATGAACTGCGCGTTCCGCGTCGGGGCGTCCGTGGTGCTGCTGCCCCGGTTCGACCCGGACCAGGCGCTCGAGCTGCTCGTGGCGCACCGGGCCACGGTGTTCACCGCCGTGCCGACGATGTTCGTCGGGATGCTGGAGGCCGCGCGCCGCAGCGACGCCCGGCCGCCGCTGCGGTACGCCGTCTCGGGCGGCGCGGCGCTGCCGATCAGCGTGCTCGAGGAGTTCGCCGCCGCCTACGGCGCCGAGGTGCACGAGGGCTACGGCCTCACGGAGACGTCCCCGAGCGTCTCGTTCAACACCGTCTTCGAGCCGATCCGGCCCGGCACGGTGGGTCGTCCGATGTGGGGTGTGGACGTGGCCGTCGCCGACGCCGTCATCGACCACGAGGTGCACCTGCTGAGCGAGCCGGGCGCGCTCGGCGAGATCGTGGTGCGCGGGCACAACCTGCTCAAGGGCTACCTGGGACGGCCGGACGCGGACGCCGCGGCCGTCGTCGACGGCTGGTTCCGCACCGGCGACCTCGGCACCCTCGACGCCGACGGCATCCTCGCGATCACCGACCGCAAGAAGGACATGATCATCCGCAACGGGTACAACGTGTATCCCACCGAGGTGGAGGCGACGCTCGTGTCGCACCCCGACGTCGCGCTGGCCGCGGTCTTCGGCGTCGCGGACCCGGTGCACGGGCAGGAGATCCACGCCGCCGTCGTGCCGGCCGACGGGCGCACGCTCGACGCCGACGCCCTCGCCGCCTGGGTCCGCGAACGTGTGGCCGCGTTCAAGTACCCGCGCGTGGTGCACGTGGTGGACGAGCTCCCCCTCGGCCCCAGCGGCAAGATCCTCAAGCGCGAGCTGCCCGCCCGCTTCGCCCCCGTCCGCTGAGCCGTGGTGGGCGCACGTCTGGCGCCATCCGGTACTCGGATGGCGCCAGACGAGCGCCCACGACGGCGGCGAGACTACGGGGCGGGAACGCCGCCGCCTCGCAGCTCCACCGGCTGCGGCTCCACCTCGGTGACCTTCCCGCCCCCGACGGCGTAGGTCGCGCCGACGTAGTCCTGCACGCCGTCGGCGACGACGGTGATGCCGACGCCGTCGAACGCGGAGTGGTCGTCCGGGCCGAACATGAGCGGCAGGATGCCGTTGCCCTCGAGCTTGCCCGATTCGACGGCCTCGACCAGGCTCTCGCGCGTCGGGTCCTCGCCCGCCTGGGCCAGCGCCTCGGCGAACAGGTAGCCGACGCTCATGCCGTACACGGTGTTGCCGTCGAAGCGCGCGCCGTCGTTGTACTCGTCGTTGATCTGCTCGAACAGCTCGACCCACTCGCCGTCCGGCCCGAAGGGCAGGTAGTTCGCGCTGACGAAGCCCTGGAGCAGGGCGGGCGTCACGTCCTCGCCCAGCAGCTCGACGAGCGTCGGGTAGTCGCCGCCCGACGACGACGCCAGCCACCGCGGGCTCCAGCCCATCTTCGCGGCCGTGCCGACCGCGAGCGCCGTGAAGCCGTTCACCGTGGCGAGCAGCACGTCCTCGCACCCCGCGGCCTGGAGGGCCCCCATCTGCGCGGTGACGTCCTGGTTCGACGTCGAGTACGACTCGTGGGCGGTGACGCCGTCCGCGCCGAGGGCGAGCTCCACACCCTCGAGGAACTCCGCCCCGAAGTCGTCGTCCTGCCCGAGGACGCAGACCTTGCTGCCGGCGTGCTCGTCGGCGGTGTACTGCGCGAGCGCGGCGCCCTCGACCACGTAGTCGGCGTTGAAGCCGAACGTGTTCGGGTGCCCCTCGGGGTCGTCCCACATCGTGCTGCCGGACGCGACGAAGAGGTCGGGCACGTCGTTCTGGTCGAGGTAGTCGAGCACGGACGAGTGCGTCGGCGTGCCGAGGCCGCCGAGCAGGGCGAACACCTGGTCCTCCTGCACCAGCTCGCGGACCACGGTCTGGGTGTTCGCCGGGTTGTACCCGTCGTCCTTGACGACGTACTCGATGGAGCGGCCGTGGACGCCGCCGTTCGCGTTGACGTACTCGAAGTACGCCTTCGTGGCGGCCGAGATCGACGCGTACCCGGCGGCGGCCGGGCCCGTCAGCGGCTGGTGCGTGCCGACCGTGACGGTGTCGTCACTGATGCCGGGGGCCGCCGCGGCGGGCGTGCTGCAGCCGGCGAGGGCCAGGCACGCGACGACGGACGCCGCGGCCACGCCGGCCGTCGTACCGACGGTGGCGGTGCGGGGGTTCCGCATGGGGATCACCTCTCGAGTGGTTGTGACGCTGGGGGTGGTGGCGGGGCCGCGGGCGCGTCGGTGCGGCCGCGGGGACGGTGGGGACGGTGGCGACGACGGGCCGCGGCGCGGGCGAGCCCGCCCGGCCAGGCCAGGGTCACGACGATCAGCAGGGCGCCGAAGACCAGCACGGCGAGGTTGCCGGACAGCCGCTGCTCGAGGTCGGCCGGGACGCCGACGGCGCCGGTGACGGTGTCGACGAGCCACGGCAGCAGCACGACGAGCGCCGCGCCGGCGGCCGCGCCGCCGAGGCTGCCGAGCCCGCCGACGACGGCCGCCACGACGAGCAGCAGCGAGAACGCGAGGTCGTAGCGGCCGGGCCCCACCGACTGGGTGACGAGGCACAGGACGGCGCCGCCGAGCCCGGCGGCGAGCGAGCTCGCGACGAACGCGCCGACCTTGACGCGCGCGGGCGACACCCCGGAGAGCCGGGCCGCGGTCTCGTCGCCGTGCACGGCGCGCATGCGCAGGCCCGCGCGCCCGGAGCGCAGCACGGCCAGCGGCGTGACCGCGAGCGCGGCCACGACGATCGCCACCCAGGCGTGCCACTGCTCCACGACGATCAGCCGGGACAGCACCTCGGGCACGCCCTCGAACGGGACCGCCAGGCCCTGGTCGCCGCCGAGCGCCGGCACCTGCGTCGTGAGGGCGGGCAGCGCGACGACCATGGCGAGCGTCAGCCCCGCCAGGTAGGGCCCGCGCAGGCGGGCTCCCGCGAGGCCGAGCAGCCCGCCCAGCGCGCCGGAGGCGACCAGCGACCCGACCAGCCCGAGGACGACGCGCGCGGTGCCGGCCGCCCCGTCGCCGTCGAGGCCGGCGGAGGACGCCGCGTTCACGGCGAGGGCGTAGCCGTAGCCGCCCGCGGCCATGAGCACGGCGTGACCGAGGGAGAGCTGGCCCGTGAGCCCGACGAGGAGCGTGAGGCCGGCCGTCGCGCAGAAGGTCGCGGCGACGACGGCGAGCTGGTAGTTGCGGTACGGGTCGAGCAGGAACGTGGCGGCGACCGCCAGCAGCGTGAGCACGACCGCACGCAGCAGGATCCGCTGGGTCGGGGTGAGGCGGCGGGCGGGCCGCGGGTCGGGGCGGCGCGCGTCGCGCACGGCGGTCTCCTCGGTCTCGGCGGGTCTCGTGGCGGTCATGCGGCACGCACCTGGGCGGCCGCGAAGATCCCGGCGGGCCGCACCAGCAGCACGAGCGTGAGCAGGGCGAGCACGGCGAGCGGCGCGACGCCGGCGCCGAGGTACCCGGTCACGAGGCTGACGAGCACCCCCACGAGGACGCCGCCGATCAGCGCGCCGGTCGGCGAGTCGAGCCCGCCCAGGACTGCGACGGTGAAGGCGTGCACGAAGAGCAGGTCGGCGGAGTGCGCGTTGAGGCCGAGCTCGGTGGGCACGAGCAGGAGCGCCGCGAGAGCGGCGACGGCGCCCGACAGCGCCCAGCCGAGGGTGACCATGCGCGGCACGCGCACGCCCAGCAGCCGGGAGACCTCCGGCGCCGCAGCCGACGCCCGCAGCTGCAGGCCCAGCGTCGTGCCGTTGAAGAGCCACGCGAGCAGCCCGACCACCGCCAGCGCCACGGTCAGCACGAACAGGTCGTACGGCGAGAGCAGGGGGACGCCGCCCACGACGAACGGGCGCTCGTCGAACGGCGCGGCCATCGGCCGGTGCCGGGGGCCGAAGGCGATCCCGAGCGCCGACTGCAGCACCATGACCAGCCCGATGGCGACGATCATCCCGGGCAGCGGGCTGCCCTGCGGCACGCGCCGCACGAGGCCGCGCTCCACGGCCGCGTTCACCGCTGCCCCGGTGAGGAGGGCGGCGGCCAGCCCCGCCCAGAAGGACCCCGTCGCGCCGGTGACGGCGAACGCGGCGAAGACGGCGACGGTGGCGACGGCGGCCTGCGCGAAGTTCACGAGGCGGACGGCGCGCCAGACGATCACGAGGGACAGCGCGAAGAGCGCGACGACGAGCCCCCGGGCGAGCCCGGTGGCGAGGAGGAAGACGAGTCGGTCCATGGGGAGCCTCTCTCGGGGGACGCGGGTCGGGAGCCGGTCGGAAGCCGGTCAGAAGCCCAGGTAGGCGTGGCGGAGGGCGGGGTCGCCGGCGAGCTCGGCAGCGGGGGCGTCGACCACCACCGCGCCGAGGCTCAGCACGACGCCCCGGTCCGCGATCGACAGGGCGCTGGTGACGTTCTGCTCCGCGAGCAGCACCGTCAGGCCGGTCGCCCGCGCCGTGGCGCGCAGCACGCCCATGAGCTGCGCGACGACGCGCGGCGCGAGGCCGAGCGACGGCTCGTCGAGGAGCAGCACGCGCGGGCGGGCGAGCAGGGCGCGGCCGAGCGCGAGCATCTGCCGCTCGCCGCCGGAGAGCTGGTGCCCGAGGCTGGAGCGGCGGCGCGCGAGCGGCTCGAACAGGTCGTAGGTGCGGGCGACGGCGACCCGTCGGGCGGCGCGGCCGGGATGGCACCACAGGGCGCCGAGGTGGAGGTTCTCGTCGACGGTCAGCTCGGTCACGACGCTCCGGCCCTCGGGGACCTGGGCCAGCCCTCGCCGGGCGCGGTCCTCGACGCTCAGGTCGGAGAGGTCGGCGCCGTCGAGCAGCACGCGGCCCGCGCGCGGCGCCGTGAGGCCGGACAGCGCCCGCAGCAGGGTCGTCTTGCCGGCGCCGTTCGCCCCGAGCAGGGCGACCACCTCGCCGGGGGCGACGGCGAGAGCGAGACCGTCGAGCACGGGCGCGCCCGCGTAGCCGACGGTCAGGCCCTCGACGGCCAGGGCGGCGCTCACGCTGCCTCCAGCCCGAGGTAGGCCGCCTCGACGGCGGGGTCGGCGCGGACCTCGTCGGGCGTGCCGCTCGCGACGACGCGCCCGAAGTCGAGCACGACGACCCGGTCGGCCACGGCCATGACGAAGTCGACGTGGTGCTCGACCAGGAGCACCGCGCAGCCGTCCGCCACGACGTCGCGCACGACGTCGGCGAGGGCCTCCACGTCGTCGGCCCCGAGGCCGCCGGCGGGCTCGTCGAGCAGCAGGAGCCGCGGCCGCGCCACGAGCGCGCGGGCGAGCGCCACCCGCTTGCGCACGGGATAGGGCAGGGCGTCGACCGTGGTCCCGGCGTCGACTGTCAGGTCGAGCCGCGCGAGCGCGGCCGCCGCGGCGTCGGAGGCGCCGGCGGTCCCGGCCACCGGCACCAGGACGTTCTCGAGCACCGTGAGCCCGGCGAAGAGGCCGAGCCCCTGGAGCGTGCGCGCGAGCCCGCGCTCGAGCAGCCGGGACGGGGACGCGGGCGCGGGGCGCCCGTCGAGGCGGATCTCCCCCGCGGACGGGCGCACCAGGCCGCACACCGCGTTGAAGACGGTGGTCTTGCCCGCCCCGTTCGGCCCGATCAGGGCGACGGTCTCGGCGCCCTGCCCGGCCCCCTGATCGGCACGGCCGGACGGGTCGCCCACCGTGAGGTCGACGCCGTCGAGGGCGGTGAGGCCGCCGAAGGTCACGGTGAGGCCGGACACCTCCAGGCGCGGGCGGGCGGCGGGGCTGTGCGCGGTCACGGGGGACGCGGGGATACGGCGGGACATCGGCACCTCTTCGTGTCGGGTGGTGCCACGCTAGCCGATAAACCGACTAGCCGGTATGCCCTGGCGAGACATTCTTCAGAATGTTGCAGTGCCGTGACGTCCGGCCCGCCCGGCGGGCCCGGGGACGCTCAGACGCCCGCGGTGAGGCCACCGTCCACGACGAGCTCCGTGCCCGTGAGGTACGCCGACGCGTCGCTCGCGAGGAACACCACGGCGCCCGCCACGTCGTCCGGCACGGCCGCGCGCCCGATCGGGATCGGCACGGCGTCGGTGTCGATGCGCGTCGTCATCTCCGTCCGCACCAGGCCCGGGTGCACGGAGTTCACCCGGACGCCGTCCCGCCCCAGCTCCACCGCGAGCGACTTGGTCAGCCCCCGCACGCCGAACTTGGACGCCACGTAGCCGTGCAGCCGCTCCCCGCCCCGCAGCCCCTCGACCGACGACACGTTGACGATCGACCCGCCCCCGGCGGCCCTCATCACCGGCACGACCGTGCGGCAGCCCAGGAACGTCCCGGTGAGGTTCACGGCGATCACGGCGTCCCACTTGGCCGTGGAGTAGTGCTCGATGGGGGCGGAGTTGGCGATGCCGGCGTTGTTCACGAGCACGTCCAGGCCCCCGAACGCCTCGACCGTGGCCTCGACCGCCGCCGCCCACCCCGCCTCGTCCGTCACGTCGAGACGGACGGACCGCGCCCGGTCGCCGAGGTCGGCCGCGAGGGCCGCGCCCTCGTCGTGGAGCACGTCCGCGACGACGACGGCGGCGCCCGCCGCGTGCAGGGCGCGGACGTACGCCGCGCCCAGGCCGCGGGCACCGCCGGTGACGAGCGCGACCCGCCCCTCGAGCGGGCGGTCGGGGACGGTCGGGACGGGACGAGCGGGCATGGTTCCTCCGAGCGAGATCTGGCGTGCCCCTTCGGTCAGGGGTTCGCGTCAGCCGGCGACGTGGACGACGAGGCGGCCGGTCGTGGTGCCGCCGGCGAGTCGTTGCACGGCGGCGGGGGCGTCCTCGAAGGGCACCTCGTCGGCGACGACCGGCCGCACGGCGCCCTCCGCGACCAGGCGCGTCAGCGCGTCGTGCGCCGCGTCGACCAGGTCGGGACGGCGCTGCTGGTAGAGGGCCCAGTGCAGGCCGAGCACGTCGTAGTTCTTCACGAGGGCGTGGTTCGAGCGCACCGGCGGGACGTCGCCGCTCGCGAAGCCCACCACGACGATCCGCCCCTCTAAGGCTATGCAGCGCGTCGACTGCTCGAACGACGCGCCCCCGACCGGGTCGACGACCACGTCGGCGCCTGCGCCTCCGGTGAGCTCCTTGACCCGGGCGGCGAGGTCGTCGTCGCGCACGAGGACGTGGTGCGCACCGGCCGCCGTCGCGACAGCGGCCTTCGCCGGGCTCCCGACGACGCCGATCACCCAGGCCCCCGCCGCGACGCCGAGCTGCACCGCCGCGGTCCCGACGCCGCCGGCCGCGGCGTGCACCAGCAGGTGCTCCCCCGGCCGGATGCGGGCCTTGCGGTGCAGGGCGAACCACGCCGTCTGGTACGCGATCGTCAGCGCGGCCGCCTCGGCGTCGCCCAGGCCCTCGGGCGCCGGCCGCACGGCGGCGGCGGGCAGCGCCGCCAGCTCGGACAGCACGCCGATCGCGGAGCCGACCACCCGTGCGCCCGGCGCGAGCCCGCGCTCTCCCACCGCGACGCCCTCGCCGAGGGCGACCACGTCGCCGCACAGCTCGATGCCGGGCACGAACGGCGGCTCGGGCCGCACCTGGTACTCGCCGCGGGCCAGCAGGACGTCGGGGAAGTTCACCGCGACGGCGCGCACCCGCACGAGCACCTCCCCCGGCCCCGGCTCGGGCGCGGGCACCTCGTCGAGCCGCAGCACGTCGGCAGGTTCGCCCGGGCCGGTCACGCGCCAGGCGCGCATCGTCGCGGGACCCTCGGCGGCGGGGGTACGGGCGGGGGTCGTGCCGGGCAGAGTCGTCATCGTCGCTCTCGTCTCGTCGGTGTCGTGCCCGCCCGGTCGTCGGCGCCGCGGCGGACCTGGTCAGTCCGCGGCGGTCCGGATCCCGCGCAGGAAGAGCTCCGTGAGCTGCTCGGCCACCTCGGACTTCGTCTCGGGCCCCTCGGGCGAGTACCAGTGCGACAGGTAGTGCACGTCGCTGAAGAAGTGCGCCACCAGCAGCGGCCGCGGGACGTCGGTGCGGAAGACGCCCTCGTCCTGGCCGCGCCGCAGGAGCGCCGCGAACGCGTCGTGGTACTCGCGACGGCGCTGCGTGACCTCCTTGAGCCGCGGCTCGGTGAGCATGTGCATGCTGCGGAAGAAGACGGTGCCCTCCGGCAGGAAGTCGATCGACGTCTCGACGACGTCGACGCACACGGCCCGCACGACGTCCTCGACCGGCCCGCCCGCGGCGACGATCTGGTCGAGGTGGGCCTTCTGCAGCGCCAGCATCCGGTCGTAGATGGCGAACAGGAGGTCGTCCTTGGACTGGAAGTAGTGGTACATGGCGCCCTTGGTGACGCCCGCGGCCTCGACGATCTGCTGCACGCTGGTGGTGGCGTACCCCTGCGTGGCGAACAGGTCCAGGGCGGCCGCGGTGACCCGGTCGGCGACGTTCGTGCTCTTCATGCCCCCATCCTTCACCCGACGGGCGCGATGCTCGCGCCGCCGTCGATCCGGAGCGTCTGGCCGGTGACCCAGGCCGCGTCGTCCGAGAGCAGGAAGGCGACCGGCCCGGCGACGTCGTCGGGCACGCCCAGCCGCGCGAGGGGGTAGCGCTCGGCCACCTGCCCCTCGTGCCCCTCGTAGAGCGCGCGGGAGAACCGCGTCTTCACGACGGCCGGGGCGACGGCGTTGACCCGGAGCGCGGGCGCCAGCTCCTGGGCGAGCTGCTGGGTGAGGTTGATGAGGGCAGCCTTGGACGCGCCGTAGAAGGCGATGTTCGGGCTGGACGACGTCCCGGAGATCGACGCCACGTTCACGACAGACCGGCTCAGCCCGCCGACGACGGCGTCGCGGATCCACTCGAGCGCGGACACGACGTTGACCTCGAGGATCTTGCGCGCGACGCCCGGGTCCACCTCGAGCGCGGGCCCCCACGCCGGGTTGATGCCGGCGTTGTTCACGAGGTGGTCCAGGCGCCCGTGGCGCTCGGCGACGTGAGCCAGGACGGCGGCACGGTGCGCGGGGTCGTCGACCCGGCCCGCCACGCCCGAGGCGCGCTCCGGCCCGAGGGCCGCGACGGCCTCGTCGAGCGCCTCCTGCTTGCGCCCGGTGACGACGACGGCGCAGCCCTCGTCCACGAGCCGCCGGGCGACCGCGAGCCCGATGCCCCGGCTGCCACCGGTCACCAGCGCGACCCTGCCCGTGAACCTGCCCGTGAACCGGTCGACCGACCCCACCATCGCCTCCTCGCGACGCTCCCTGCCGACCGGCGTACCGTCCGGTCGGTTTGCGCAAGCACCGTACCACGGCCCGCCCGCGCCGCGCTCTGGCCTGCATCGCCGCCCTGGCCAGCACCGCGGGCGGTCGGGCAGCATGGCCCCATGACAGGCACGGACACAGGCATGGAATTCGCACGACCGCTGCCCCCGGACCCGTACTCGCTGCTCCCCGTCCCGGCGACGTTCACGCTCAAGAGCGCGGACGTCACCGACGGCGAGCCGCTCGCCGTCGAGTTCAGCGTCGACGGCGCCGACGTGTCGCCCCACCTCGCGTGGTCGGGCGCGCCCGCGGCGACGCGGTCGTTCGTGGTGAGCTGCTTCGACCCGGACGCACCGACGCCGTCGGGCTACTGGCACTGGACCGCCGTCGACGTCCCCGCGGACGTCACCTCGCTGGAGCGCGGCGCGGGCGCGGTCGGCGGGGCGAGCCTCCCGGCCGGGGCGTTCCACGTGCCGAGCGACGGCGGACGGCTCGGCTTCGAGGGGGCCGGCCCGCCGCCCGGCGACCACCCGCACCGCTACGTCTTCGCGGTGCACGCCCTCGACGTCCCGTCGCTCGGCCTGTCCGAGGAGAACAGCCCGGTGCACGTCGCGTTCAACGTCTACTTCCACGTCCTCGCGCGCGCCACGCTCACGGCGACCTACCGCCGGTGAGCGGCGCGACGACACCCGGGATGCCCGGGCTCCCCACCCTCGGCGACCTGACGTGGACGCCCGCGCTCGACCGTCCCGACCTGCTCGCGCCGCCCGTCGCCGACGCGCTGCGCGCCTGGGCCGCGCTGGACGACCGCGTCGGCGGGCTGGTCGCCGTCACGGAGATCGACCCGGACCACGCGGACACGGCCACGCTGAACGACCTGCACGGGCTGCCGCCCGAGGCCTCCGCCAACTGCGTCGTCGTCGCGGGCCGGCGCGGCGACGTCGAACGCGTCGCCGCCTGCGTCGTCACCGCGGCCACGTTCGCCGACGTCAACACCCGCGTGCGCAAGCTGCTCGACGCGCGCAAGGCGTCGTTCCTGCCCATGGAGCGCGCGACCGACGAGTCGGGGATGGAGTACGGCGGCATCACCCCGGTGGGCCTGCCCGCCGGGTGGCGGGTGCTCGTGGACTCCCGCTTCGCCGCACCGGGGGCGCTCGCGCTGATGGGCTCCGGGGTGCGGCGGTCCAAGCTGCTCATGTCCGGCGAGCTCCTCTGCGCGATGCCGGGCGTCGAGGTCGTCGACGGGCTCGGCGTCACCCGCTGACGCCGCACGCACGACGGCGCCCCGCTCCCGAGGTTCGGGAACGGGGCGCCGTCGTCGGCTCAGCGGACCGTCAGCACTCCGCGCGGCCGCGACGCCAGTAGCCCATGAACGCGACGGCCTTGCGGTCGACGCCTTTCTCCGAGACGAGGTAGCGGCGCAGCGTCTTGATCGAGCCGGCCTCGCCGGCGAGCCACGCGTACAGCACCGTGTCCTGCGCGAGCGGCTGGCCGGTCGCGTCGACGGGCACCTCCCAGAGGATGTCCGCGTCGATGTCGACGTCGGGCAGGTCGCCGTCCAGGTCGACGCCCGCGGCGGTCAGCGCCGGGCCGTCGCCCTCCGCGGCCAGCAGCTCGGGAACGGCAGGGGCGTCGGCCGACGGGCGCACGCCCATGGCGAGCAGCCGGTCCGCGGCCTCCTTCACGGCGGGCACGAGCACGTCGCCGTGCTCGCGGTCCTCGCGCGGCAGCCACGAGATCCGCACGCCGGCGGGCGCGGCGAGGGTCCAGCGGTCCTCGCGGTGCGGGACCTCGAGGAAGACCTCGCCGACGGCGTCGTCGGGCAGGGACTCGCAGATCGCGGCGATCGCCGGGACAGCGGTCTCGTCGCCGGCGAGCAGCAGGGCGTGGCTGCGGGCGGGCGGGTTGAACTCGAGCCCGCCGTGCGGCCCGTCCGTGTACGCGGCGTTGGGCCCCATGATGACGAGCGGGGCGCCCGGCTTCGCGCCGTTGGCCCAGCGGGAAGCGGGCCCCGTGTCACCGTGCAGCACGATGTCGACGTCCACCTCGCGCAGGTCCTGCCGGACGGCGCGCACGGTGTAGGTGCGCAGCGGGTTGCGGCGCTCCTCGGGCAGCGCGCGCCACGAGGTGAACCAGTCGGGGTTCTGCCGATCGAGGTACTCCCAGCCGCCGCACGGCGCGGGGAGCAGGAACTTGATCCGCTGGTCCTTGCCGTTGTCGGCGAACCCGTCGAGGTCCTCGCCGGTGAACGTGATGCGGATGAACGACGGGCAGAGCCGGGTGACCCGGGAGACGGTGACGTCGAACATGCGGTACGGCTGCTCGGGGACGACGTCCTGCGCGGCGGTCTGGTCGGCGCGCTCGGTCGCCTCGACGGTCTCGGTCACGGTGGTAAGCCTAACCTCACCTCGCCGGGGGTCCGCAACCCCGGGTGACCGTCGTCACACACGCGCTGAGCACCGGTGGGCACCGGCGCGCACCGCCTACGTGGTCGCCTCCACCGCGCCCGGCGCGCGGACCACCACGACCGGGCAGGCCGCCGTCCGCACCAGGGTGTGCGTCGCGGAGCCCAGGAGCAGGGACGCGAAGCCGCCGCGGCCGCGCGTGCCCAGCACGAGTCGCTCGGCGCGCTCCGCCTCGCGGTGCAGCACCCGGACCACCTGGCCCTCGCGCGTCTCGCCGAGCACCTCCAGCGCCCCCTCGGGCGCGCCGCGCTCCCGCAGCCGCTCCTCGACCCGGGCCAGGGCGTGCTGCAGCACCGGCCCCGCGTCGGCCTCGGTGATGTCGTGCGCCTCGTGCTCGGTGGGTCCGCGCGACGTCACCCACTCGGTCACACCGGGCCGCCACACCACGACGACGCGGAGCACGCGTCCCAGCTCCCACGCGGCGTCGACGGCGGCGTCGAGGGCCACGGCGGACTGCTCCGAACCGTCGAAGCCGACGACGACAGGGGCGTCCGGCGGCAGGTCCGCCCGCGGGCCCTCGGCCGGCACGACGACGACCGGGCTGTGGGCGTGCGCGGTCACCTGCAGCACCACGGTGCCCCGGATCGCCTCGTACAGGCCGCCGTGCCGGGTGGCGCCCAGCACGAGGGCGCCGGCGTCGGCCGACATGCCCACGAGCGCCGCGGACGGGGAGGCGTACTCGACGAAGGTCTCGACGGTCACGCCGGGGGCGACGTCGCGGGCGCGGGCCGCGGCCTCCTCGACGACGGGCCACGCGCCGCCTTCGCCGCGCTCCCCCAGGTCCTCCCCGTGCGGCCGCGCGGCCACCCCCGTGTCGTGGGCGTCGCGCACGTAGACGACGCGCAGCACGGCGCCGCGCGTGCGCGCCTCCCGCGCCGCCCAGGCGAGGGCGACGTCGGCGGGCTCCGACGCGTCGTAGCCGACCACCACCGGGGCGGCCCTGTGCTCGTCCACCCCGTCATCGTCCCTCGCCGCGGCCCCGCTCGAAAGGCGGCGAGGGTCAGGCGGTCGCGCGTCCCCGCGACCGCCAGAGCAGGTAGACGAAGTACGGCGCCCCCAGCAGCGCCGTCCCGAGGCCCGCGGGGATCTGCCCGGGGGCGATGACGACGCGGCCGAGCGTGTCCGCCGCGGACACCAGCACGGCGCCGACGAGGATCGCCACGGGCAGCACCCGCGCGTGCCGGGCCCCGACCAGCGCGCGGGCGGCGTGCGGGGCGACGAGCCCGACGAATCCGATGACGCCCACGGCGCACACGGCGGCGGCCGTGGTCAGCGCGGCGGCCCCGAGCAGCACCAGCCGCGAGCGGTCGACCGGGAGCCCGAGGACGCGGGGGGTGTCCTCGTCGAGCGACAGCACGTCGAGCTCGCGGCGGTAGGTCGCCGCGAGCGGCACCATGACGAGCAGGGCGAGGGCGACGGGCAGGAGCTGCTCCAGGCTGCGCCCGTACGTCGAGCCCGACAGCCACGTGAGCGCGAGGTTGACGTCCCACGGCGCGATGACGAGGACGACGAGCGTGATGAGCGCCGTCGTGCCCGCCTGGGCGCCGATGCCGACGAGGACCAGGCGTTCGGAGCCGAGCCCGCCGCGCGACGACAGCACGTACACGAGGGCGAACACGCCGAGCGCGCACGCGCCCGCAGCCGCCGACATCGGCCAGATGCCGACCCCGGGCACGAGCAGGATCATCAGCACCGCGCCGAGGCCCGCGCCCGACGTGACGCCGAGCAGGCTCGGCTCGGCGAGCGGGTTGCGGCACACGGCCTGCACGATCGTCCCGGCGAGCGCCAGCGCCGCCCCCGCGAGCACGGCGGCGAGCACGCGCGGCACGCGCTGGTCGAGCACGAAGCTCACCTGGCGCCCCGCAGCGCCCTGCACCCAGTTCGAGACGTCGCCGAGCAGCACGATCCGGTCCCCGAGCAGCAGGCCCGCGACCACGGCCGCGACCAGGGCGACGGAGAGGACGACCAGGACGGTGACGACCCACGCTCGTGAGCGGGGCCGCCCCAGCGCCCCTCGGGCGCCCCGTGCCCCCGCCCCGGCGTCGCGCAGCCGCCGGGCCATCCACACGAGGATGCCTGCGCCGAGCACGCTGGTCACGACGCCGGTCGGCACCACGACCGAGGCCTGACCGGGCAGGATCGCGCGCAGCAGCACGTCCGCGCCGAGCACCACGACGACGCCGACGAGGGCCGCGAACGGCAGGAGCAGCACGTGCCGGCCGAGGCCGGGCACCCTGCGACCCACGAGCCGGGCGATGACGGGCGCGGCGAGTCCGACGAAGCCGATCGGGCCGGCCACCGTCACGGCGATCGCGGCGAGCAGGACGGCCGCCAGGACGGCGAGCACCCGCGTGCGGCGCACGTCGATACCGAGGACGCGCGCGGCGTCGTCCCCGAGACCGAGGAGGTCGAGCCGGCGGGCCAGCAGGAGCGCGCCGAGCACCCCGGCGGCCACCACCGGCGCCGCGAGGCTCACCGTCCGCGTGCCCGACTGCACGATGCTGCCGCTCCCCCACGCGAACAGGCCGGTCGTCTCCTGCTCGAAGAGCACGAGCAGCACCATCGTCAGCGAGTGCAGCGCGAGCATGATGGCCGAGCCGGCGAGGACCAGCCGGGTGGGGCCGTCGGCGCCGCCGCGCGCGAGCGCGAGCACGAGCGCCGCGGCCGCCAGGCCGCCCACGAACGCGATGCCGCCCTGCAGGTAGAACGGCACCGACAGGCCGAGCGCGGCCGCCGCGACCACCGTGACGTAAGCGCCGGCGTTGACCGCCAGGGTGTCCGGCGAGGCCAGCGGGTTGCGCGCCACCGACTGCAGCACCGCCCCCGCGACGCCGAGGGCCACGCCCACGAGCAGGCCCGCCAGCAGGCGCGGCAGCCGGGAGGAGACGAGCACGGCGACCGTGCCGTCGTGGTCGGCGCCGACGAGCGCGCGCAGCACGTCGAGCGCACCGACGTCCGCCGTGCCCTGGGTGAGGTGCACCGCGGCCAGGACGAGAACGGCCAGCAGCGCGACGGCGAACGCCGCCACGACACGGACGGGCGCCGCCCGCCGCCCCGGCACGGTGGCGGGGGCGGCGGACAGCGGGGAGACGGTCACGGACACGTGCTGCGGGCGGGTCAGGCGAGCGCGTCGACGAGCGCGTCGATGTACGCCGCGCCCGACAGCGGGCCGCCGAACATCCAGATGCCGTCGGGGATGCGGTGCACGTCGCCCCCCGTGACGAACGGCAGCTGCTCCCACACCTTGTTGCCCTTCAGCCCGTCGGCGAACGGGTCCGCCTCGGAGTCGTTGGCGGCGTAGACGAACTTCACGTCGCCGAGCTTCGTCAGGCCCTCGACGTCGGTCTGCGCGAGCCCGTAGTCGGGGTCGCCGCCCTCGGTCCACGCGTCCTTGAGGCCGACGGCCTCGCCCAGCGCGCCGAAGAAGGACCCGGGCGTGTACATGCGCACGGAGACGGTGCCGTTGGCGATCCACCCGTCGGCCATCGTGAACTCGGCGCCGCCGAGCCCGGCCTCCTCGAGGGCGGCCTTGCCCTCGGCGACCTTGGCGTCGAAGTCGTCGAGCGCGGCCGCGGCGGCGTCCTGCTTCCCCGTGACCTCACCGAGGGTGGTCACGGTCTCCCTCATGTACCCGAGCGGGTCGGTGCCGTCGGAGCCGCGCAGCGTCAGGACCGGCGCGACCTCCTCGATCTGGGCGATGACGTTCTCGGGGAGGTCGGTGGTGGTGACCACCAGGTCCGGCTCGAGCGCCGAGATCGCGTCGAGGCTGGGCTCGCCGCGCGTGCCGACGTCGGGCGTGCCCTCGTCGATCGGCGCGACCGTGTCCCACGTGTTGTAGCCGGCCACGTCGGCCTGGCCCGCGGGCTCGACACCGAGCGCGACGAGGTTCTCCGTGAGGCCCCACTCGAGCGAGACGACGTCGGCCGCAGGGGCGTCGAGGGTGTGCTCGCCGCGCTCGTCGGTGTACGTGACGGGACCGGTCGCGGCCGACGGCTCGGCGGCGGCCTCGGCCGCCGGGTCCTCGGTGGTGCCGCACGCGGTGAGGGCGAGCGCGGCCACGGCGGCGGCGGTTCCGGCCAGCAGCGAACGGGTGGGGATGCGCATGGGTGTCTCGGTGTCCTTCGGGTCGGTGCGCCACGGGTGCGGGCGCGACGGTGCCGGGCGGGGCGCCGGCGGGGTGTGGGTCTGGTGGCGAGGGGGAGGTCAGGCGCCGCGCGCGGCGTGCCTGCCGACCGCCTCGCAGCGGGTGCGGCCGGTGTCCGGGTGGGTCGTGACGTCGACGCGGATGCCGTAGACCTCGGTGAGGAGCTCGCTGGTGAGCACCTCTCCCGCCGGGCCGGAGGCCCGCACCTGGCCGCGGTGCAGCACCACGACGTGGTCCGCGACGGCGGCAGCCTGGTTGAGGTCGTGCAGGACGACGCCCACGGCGACGCCGTGCTCGGTGGCGAGGTCGCGTACCAGGTCGAGCAGCTCCACCTGGTAGCGCAGGTCGAGGTAGGTGGTGGGCTCGTCGAGCAGCAGCACGCCGGTGTCCTGCGCGAGGCAGGTCGCGAGCCACACCCGCTGCAGCTCGCCGCCGGAGAGCTCGTCCACGCCGCGCTCGGCCATCTCGGCGACGCCGGTGACGTCCATGGCGTGCGCGATCGCCCGGGGGCCGTCCGCGTCCGCGGACCGGAAGCGTCCGCGGTACGGGTGCCGGCCGTAGGCGACGACGTCGCGGACGGTCACGCCGCTCGGCGTCGGGTGGCTCTGCGACAGCAGCGTGACCCGCCGCGCGAAGTCCTTGGGGTGCAGGGCGAGCGCGTCGGTGTCGCCGTCACGGTCGCCGTCGGCGAGCGTGACGCTGCCCGCGTCGGGGCGGTGCAGCCGCGCGAGCGAGCGCAGCAGGGTCGACTTGCCCGAGCCGTTGGGGCCGAGCAGCGCCGTCACGGCGCCGGGCCGCAGCTCGATCTCCGCGTCGTCGACGACGGTGCGGCGGTCGTAGGACAGCCGCAGCCCGCGCCCGGCCATCGCGGCGGCGGGACGGGACTCGACCACGGGGGGCGCCGTGGGCGCCAGGGTCTGACTCACGTAGGTGAGGCTAACCTTCACCCCAGGGTTTCGTCATCCCCCTGTTGCGTAATTCCGTGTGGCGCGGGTCACCGACGAGCCCCCTGGCGACGACCTTGCGCTCCTGTTGACAGGAGCATCGACCTTCGCCAGGGTGGTCAAACTGGTCTAGACCAATGGAGGTTCTCATGACCACCGTCAGACGACGACTCGCCGCCGGCACGCTCACGGCCACGATGCTCCTCGCCGCCGGCGTGACGACGACCGCGTCCGCGTCGCCCCCCACCCGGGACGACCTTCCCACCGTCAGCCCCGCACCGCAGGAGATATGGCGTTCCGACGACGACCTCCGCCTCCCCCGGTCGGTGGACGTCGTGGTCGACGCCGACACCGACGACGAGGCGCGCGACGCGCTCACCCGCACGCTGCAGGAGCACGGGGTGCGCACCGTCGTCCGCGGCCCCGACAGCCGGCGTCCGGGCGGCGCGGGGGTCCGCGTCCTCCTCGGCGACGCGTCGCGCACCGACGTCCGGGCCGCCCTGGGCCGCGTCACGGTGCCCGACCACGACGAGGCGTACGCGGTGCAGGTCGACGCGCACAGGGGCCGCGGCACCGTCGTGCTCGCCGGGGCCGACGCGACCGGGCAGTTCTATGCCGTCAAGACCCTCGGGCAGCTCCTGGTCGACGGTCGGCGAGGTACGGCGCTCGCCGGCGCCACGGTCCGCGACTTCCCCGCCATGCCGTTGCGCGGCACCATCGAGGGCTTCTACGGCGAGCCGTGGACGCACGCCGAGCGACTGGACCAGCTGGCCTTCTACGGCGACGTCAAGGCCAACACCTACGTCTACGCCCCGAAGGACGACCCGTACCACCGCGAGAAGTGGCGCGAGGACTACCCGGCCGACAAGCTCGCCGAGCTCGCCGAGCTGGCCGAGGCCGCGACGACGAACCACGTGCGCTTCACGTTCGCGCTCTCCCCGGGCAACAGCGTCTGCTACTCGAGCGACGAGGACATGGCGGCCCTCGAGCGGAAGTTCCAGGCGTTGTACGACGTCGGCGTCCGGGCCTTCAGCGTCCCGCTCGACGACATCGACTACTCGCGCTGGGCCTGCGACTCCGACCAGGAGGCCTACGGCGACCCGTCGCCGGGGAACGCCGGGAAGGCGCAGGCGGACTTCCTCACCCGCGTGCAGCAGGGCTGGATCGAGACCCACGACGGCGCCCGGCCGCTCCAGATGGTACCGACGGAGTACTACAACACCACCGAGTCGCCGTACAAGGCCGCGCTGCGGTCGATGGACGAGGACGTCGTCGTCATGTGGACGGGCAACGACGTCGTGCCCCAGTCGATCTCGGTGGACCAGGCGATCGAGGCCGACACCGTCTTCGGCGGCCCGACCTTCCTGTGGGACAACTACCCGGTCAACGACTACGGCCAGACCAGCGGGCGGCTCCTGCTGGCGCCGTACGACAAGCGCGAGCCGGGGCTGTCGGACCACCTGGCCGGCATCGTCTCGAACCCGATGAACCAGGCCGCGGCGAGCAAGGTCGCCGTCTTCGGTATCGCGGACTTCGCGTGGAACGACCGCGGGTACGACCGCGACCGGAGCTGGCTCGAGGCGATGCGCTACCTGGCCCACGACGACCACGACGCGGTGGAGGCGCTCCTGGCGTTCGGGGACCTCAACCACCTGGCGCCGAGCTTCGGCGACCCGTGGCAGCCGCAGGCCCCCGCCCTCGCGGCGGAGATCGACGACTTCTGGGAGCGCTGGGAGGCCGGCGACCAGGCGCCGGCGATCGCCCGCCTCCGGGACGACGCCCGGACGGTCGCGGGCATCCCCGAGACGCTCCGGCGGTCCGGCGTGGACCCCGCGTTCGTGTCGGACGCCGCGCCCTGGCTGGAGGCGAACGACCTGTGGGGCGACGCGTTCCTGGCCACCCTCGACGCCGCCAGGGCCGACCTGCGCGGCGACGCCGCGCGGCGCGACGCGCTCCTCGCCCGGGCCGACGCCTCGGCCGTGGCGGCCGAGCAGGTGATCGTGGACCCGCCGGACAACCGCTGGGGCGCCGCCCCGGTGAAGCTGGGCGACGGCGTGCTCGACGTCTTCCTCGAGGACCTGACGGCCGAGCTGAAGGGTTGACCGGGTTCACCGAGGGGCGACGAACGGCGAGGGGGTCGGTGCGGTTGCACCGGCCCCCTCGTCCGTGCCGGGATCAGGCCCGGGTCGCCCAGAACGCCACGGCGGACGCGGCGGCGACGTTGAGCGAGTCCACTCCCCCGGCCATGGGGATGCGCACGACGACGCCGGCCGCGGCCACGGCACCGCGCGACAGGCCGTCGCCCTCGGTGCCCAGCACCATCGCGAGGCGCTCGGGCGGGTCCGTCACGAGGTCGTCGAGGGACACCGAGTCGTCGGACAGGGCGAGCGCCGCCACGGTGAAGCCGTCGTCCTGCAGCGCGTGCAGGCCGCCAGGCCAGGAGTCCAGCCGTGTCCACGGCACCTGGAACACGGTGCCCATGGACACGCGCACCGAGCGGCGGTAGAGCGGGTCGGCGCAGCGCGGCGAGACGAGGACGGCGTCCACGCCCAGGGCCGCCGCGCTGCGGAAGATCGCGCCCACGTTCGTGTGGTCCACGATGTCCTCCAGCACGGCGACGCGGCGCGCGCCCGCGCCCCCGCGGGCCGCGGCGAGCAGGTCGTGCACGGAGGGCAGCACCGGTCGGTGCATCGCCGCGAGCGCCCCGCGGTGCAGGTGGAACCCGGTGATCCGCTGCACCACGTCGTCCGACCCGACGTACACGGGGGCGTCGGGGTGGGCGGCGAGCACGTCGGCCATGGAGTCGAGCCACTTCTCGGCCATGAGGAACGACCGGGGGCGGTGGCCCGCCTCGAGCGCACGCCGGATCACGGACGACGACTCGGCCATGTACAGCCCCTCGGCGGGCTCCCTCGCGGCGCGGAGCTTCACGTCCTTGAGGTCGGTGTAGTCGTGCAGGCGCGGGTCCGCGGGGTCGGTGACGCGGGTGGTGCGGGCGTCGTCGACGCCGGGCTCGGGGATGCTCACCGAGGCATTCTCCCCCGCACCGGCACCCCCACCGGACCGGTGCAGCCGCCCTCAGCGTGCGAGCACCTCGGCGAGGCTGCGCGCAGGGCCGGTCGAGCGCCACGCGCCCGGCGTGGCGCCGTGCCGCCGCACGAAGGCGCGGTGGAACCCCGGCACCGAGTCGTAGCCGACCTGCCGGGCCACGCGCTCGACGCTCGCGTCCGGCGCGCGGAGCAGCCGCGCGGCGGCGTCCATCCGGCACCCGGCCACGTAGCCCATGGGCGGCTCGCCCACGGTGCGGGCGAACCGTTCGGCGAACGCGGACCTGGACAGCCGCGCGACGGCGGCGAGCGACTCCAGCGTCCACGGGCGCTGGGGCTCCGCGTGCACGGCACGCAGCACGGGCCCGAGCGCCGGGTCGCGCAGCGCGGCGACCCACCCCGACGCCGGCTCCTCCGCCTCGAGCCAGCGCCGCACCACGTGCACCAGGAGCACGTCGGCCAGCCGGGCCGTGACCACGTCCGTGCCCGGCCGCGGGTGGTGCACCTCGTGGTCGATCGCGGCGACGACGGCGCGCAGCCAGCCGCCGTCCGGCCCGTCGTCCGCGCCCGACCCGCTCGCGGCGTCCGGCGCCCGCAGCACCGGCGGCAGGCTCGCCAGCAGGCGGCCGACACCCGGGTCGGTGAACCCCACCGCCCCGCAGACCAGGGTCGCCGGGCGTCCGCCCCCGTCGATCCGCAGCTGCTCGTACCGGTCGGCGACCACCGTGCGGTCGACGTCCCACAGCCCGGTGGCGGGGTCGTCGGCGGTGCCCGTGATCGCGTGGCCGGCGCCGTGCGGCACCAGCACGAGGTCGCCGGGGCCGAGGTCGTGCCGCCCGCCCTCGACGTCGACGACCGCCCGGCCGTCGAGCAGCAGGTGGAACATGAGGACGCCCGGCAGCGCCGGCATCGCGATGCCCCACGGCTCGGAGAACCGGCCGGTGGAGCAGAAGACGGCGTCCATCTCGAGGGTCCCGAGCACGTCGGCCCAGGGATCGGCCTGAGGCTTCCCGGCGCCCGGGACGGGCAGCAGGGCGGCAGCGTCGCTCATCCCGCCATCCTGCGACCCTCCGGACGAACGGTCAAGACTCCCGGATGTCACCTCATGGTTCGTCCGGCGCCGTGTTGGAAACCTGGAACCAGACGCCGAAGCCGCACGGGGCCCGGCACGACGAGGAGGACTCTCATGGACGTACTGGTGGTCGGAGCGACGCGGGGCAGCGGCCTCGCCATCACCCGCGAGCTCGTGGCCGCGGGGCACCGCGTGACCGCGTTCGGCCGGACGGCGAGCACCGCGTTCGCCGCACCGGTCGCAGGTCCGGACGCGCAGCCGGGGTCCCTGCGGCCCGTCGACGGCGACGCCCTCGACCCCGAGGCGGTCGCCAAGGCGGTCGCCGGGCAGGACGCCGTCGTCGTCACGCTCGGCATCTCGGACAACCCGCTCGCCGTGCAGTGGCTGCGCCGGTCGAGCACCCCTGCGGACGTGCGCTCGCGCGGCACGGCGACCGTGGTCGCGGCCATGCGCGAGACCGGCGTACGCCGCCTGGTCGTGCAGAGCACGTACGGCCTCGGCGGCTCGTGGGCGCACCTCGACCTCACCTGGAAGCTGGTGTTCCGGTTCGTCATCGGCCGCCAGTTCACCGACTCGGGTCGGCAGGAGGAGGTGGTGCGCGCCAGCGGCCTCGACTGGACCCTCGTCCGCCCGGTCTCGCTCACCGACGTCCCGGACGACGCGGCCGACGGCGCCGGCGTCGGGGGCCCCGCCCACGTCACGACCGACGACACGCGGCGCGGGCTCAAGGTGTCCCGCGCGCAGCTCGCGCGGGTGCACGCCGAGGCGCTGGCCGACGTCGCCACCGTCGGCGCCACCCTCAGCGTCTCGGGCTGATCCCGGCGTCGGGGCCCCGTGCGAGGATCGCCTCGTGCCACGCCGAGTGACCACCGCCCCCGCCATCACCGTCCGCCCCCGCGTCGAGGCCGACGTCCCGACGTTGATCGACGTCGTCCGCGAGCAGCAGCCGACCAGCGGTTACCCGCGGGCCTGGCCGCCCGTCGTCGGGGTCCGCGAGTTCCTCGTGCGACCGGACGAGGAGGCCGCGTGGGTCGCCGTCCACGAGGGCCGGGTCGTCGGGCACGTCAGCGTGACGTCGGTGCACGACGACGAGCACGGCGCGATCTGGTCGGCCGGCGCGGGGCGCCCGGTCGACCAGCTCGGGTGCGTCTCGGTGCTCTTCGTCGCGAGCGACGTCCAGGGCATGGGCGCGGGAGGTCGCCTGCTCGACGCCGCGGAGCAGCACCTGCGCGCCCAGGGCCGCACGCCCGTCCTCGACGTCGACGACCGCGACGGCGTCGCGCACGCCGTCTACGTGCACCGGGGCTGGCAGGTCGTGGGCGAGGCCCGCTTCTTCTGGCAGGCCCCCGACTCTCCGCCCGCCCGGCTGCTCGTCCTGCCCTGACCCCTGACGACATCGAGCGTGCCGGGGCGAGGTCAGACCCCGGCGGGACCGGCGACCACGTCCTCCTCGTCCACCACGGGGGCGCTGAACTGCGACTCGTAGAGCCGCGCGTAGGCCCCGCCCGCGGCGAGCAGCGTGTCGTGGTCGCCCTGCTCCACGATCTGCCCGTGCTCCATGACGACGATGGTGTCGGCGTCGCGGATGGTCGACAGGCGGTGCGCGATGACGAACGACGTGCGGTTGGCCCGCAGCGCGTTCATCGCCTGCTGGACGAGCACCTCGGTGCGGGTGTCGACGGAGCTCGTCGCCTCGTCGAGCACGAGGATCTCCGGGTCGGCGAGGAACGCCCGGGCGATGGTCAGCAGCTGCTTCTCGCCCGCCGAGAGCGAGGTCGCCTCGTCGTCGAGCAGCGTCGCGTACCCGTCGGGCAGCGTGCGCACGAACGGGTCCACGTGCGTGGCCCCGGTCGCGGCGAGGAACTCCGCCTCGCCGACCGAGGCGCCGTCGCGCACCCCGTACCGCAGGTTCTCCTCGATGGTGCCCTTGAACAGCCACGTGTCCTGCAGCACCATGCCGATCCGCGAGCGCAGGTCGTCGCGCGTCAGGTCCCGGCTGTCCACGCCGTCGAGCGTGATCCGGCCGGAGTCGACCTCGTAGAACCGCATGA
Source organism: Isoptericola sp. NPDC056134 (assembly GCF_042264825.1). Classification (NCBI taxonomy): domain Bacteria; kingdom Bacillati; phylum Actinomycetota; class Actinomycetes; order Micrococcales; family Promicromonosporaceae; genus Isoptericola; species Isoptericola sp. NPDC056134. Next base: position 91,572 of record NZ_JBHJVM010000004.1, on the reverse strand, counting down.
GCAGGTTGACCAGCGTCGTCTTGCCGGCGCCCGTGGGGCCGACGATCGCGATCGTCTGCCCGGGCTCCGCCACGAGGTCGAGATGCTCGATGAGCGGCGTCTCGGGGTCGTAGGAGAACGAGACGTCCTCGAACGCGACCCGGCCCTGCACGTGGTCCAGCCGGCGCGGGTCGGCCGGGTCCGGCTCCTGCTCGGGGGCGTCGAGCAGCTCGAAGACCCGCTCGGCCGACGCGACGCCCGACTGGAGCAGGTTCATCATCGACGCGATCTGCGTGAGCGGCTGCGTGAACTGCCGCGAGTACTGGATGAACGCCTGCACGTCGCCCAGGGACAGCTGCCCCGAGGCCACGCGCAGCCCGCCGATCACGGCCACGATCACGTAGTTGAGGTTGGCGAGGAAGCCCATCGACGGCTGCATCGTGCCGGAGATGAACTGCGACTTCCGGGACGCGTCGTAGAGCGCCTCGTTCTCCGCGCCGAAGGTCCGGGCCGCGGCCTCCTGGCGACCGTAGACCTTGACCAGCGAGTGGCCGGTGAACATCTCCTCGACGTGCGCGTTGAGCCGCCCGGTCGCCGCCCACTGCGCCACGAACTGCGGCTGCGACCGCTTGGCGATCTGCATGGTGAGGATCACCGACAGCGGCACGGTCACCAGCGCGACCAGCGCCAGCACCCACGAGATCCAGAACATCATCCCGAGCACGCCGATCACCGTGAGCACGGAGGTGACGAGCTGCGCGAGCGTCTGGGTCGTCGTCTGCGCGACGTTGTCGATGTCGTTGGTGACGCGCGAGAGGATCTCGCCCTTGGCCTGCTTGTCCACGTAGCTCAGCGGGATGCGGTGCAGCTTGGCCTCGACGTCGTCGCGCAGCCGGCGCATCGTGTTCTGCACGGCGATGGTCATGATCCGCGCCTGCAGCCACCCGAAGAGGAACGCCCCCAGGTAGATGGCGATCACCCACATCAGGATCTCGCCGAGGCGGGTGAAGTCGACGCCCTGGCCCGCCACCACGTTCGGCAGGGAGGAGATCAGGCCGGCCTGTGCGCTGTCCCCGGAGGCGCGCAGCATGGCGGCGGCCTCGTCGCCGGTGGTCCCGGCGGGCACGCCGGCGGCCGCCAGTCCCTTGCCGACGAAGCCCGCGAAGATGACGTTGGTCGCGTCGCCCAGGATCTTCGGCCCCGCCACGGTGAGCGCCACCGAGACGACGCCGCACAGGGTGAGCAGGACGACGCGCGCCCGCTCGGGGCGCATCACCCCCGCGAACCGCACGAGCGACCCGCGGAAGTCCATCGCCTTGGCGCCCGGGGCGCCGCCCATCATGCCCATCGGGCCGCCGCCACGGGGGCCGCCACCCGGCCGGGCCGCCGGTGCCTTGCGTTCGGTGCTCATGCCGCCTCCTCGAGGGACATCTGGGAGGTGACGATCTCCTGGTAGGTCTCGTTGTCGGCCAGCAGCTCGGCGTGCGTACCGCGCCCGACGATGCGCCCGTGGTCGAGCACGAGGATCTGGTCGGCGTCGCGGATGGTCGCCACGCGCTGCGCGACGACGAGCACTGTCGCGTCCTGGGTGCGCGGCCGCAGGGCGGCGCGCAGCCGCGCGTCCGTGCTGTAGTCGAGGGCCGAGAACGAGTCGTCGAACAGGTACACGCGCGGACGCCGGACGACGGCGCGCGCGATCGCGAGCCGCTGGCGCTGCCCACCGGAGAACGTCGTCCCGCCCTGCGCGACCGGCGCCTCGAGCCCCTCGGGGAGCGCCTCGACGAAGTCGCGCGCCTGCGCGATCTCCAGCGCGGCCCACATCTCGTCCTCGGTGGCGTCGGCCTTGCCGTAGCGCAGGTTGTCCGCGACGGTGCCGCTGAACAGGAAGGCCTTCTGGGGCACCAGGCCGAGCTGCGACCCGAGGTCGGCCGTCGCCAGGTCGCGCACGTCCACGCCGTCCAGGAGGACTCGGCCGCCCGTGACGTCGAAGAGCCGCGGCACGAGGTTGACCAGCGTCGTCTTGCCCGCACCGGTGGAGCCGATGATCGCGGTCACCCGGCCGGGCGACGCGGTGAACGTCAGGTCGTGCAGCACGGGCTCGTCGGCGCCCGGGTACCGGAACTCGACGCCCTCGAACGTCACCTCGCCGCGCGGCCCCTCTCCGTCGGCCAGGGAGGTGAGGGAGGCCGGCGCGGCTGGCTCGGTGACCGAGGTCTCGGTGTCGAGGACCTCGGTGATGCGGCCCGCGGCGACCGACGCGCGCGGCACCATCATCACCATCATCGTCGACATCATGACGGCCATGAGGATGTACATGATGTAGCTGAGGAACGCCATGAGCGCCCCCACCTCCATCTGGCCGTTGTCGATGCGCTGCGCGCCGAACCACAGCACGGCGACGCTCGACGCGTTCATGATGAGCATGACCATCGGGAACGCCAGCGCCATGAGCTTGCCGGCGTTCAGCGACGTGTCGTACAGGGCCTCGTTCGTGGCACCGAACCGCTCCAGCTCGCGGTCCTCGCGGACGAAGGCGCGCACCACGCGCAGGCCGGTGATCTGCTCGCGCAGCACGCCGTTGATGGCGTCGATCCGCTTCTGCATGGCCCGGAAGTACGGCACCATCCGCCACATCAGCAGGCCCATCGCGATGCCCAGCACGGGCACCACCACGAGCAGCAGAGCGGACAGCTCGACGTCCTCCTGCAGCGCCATGATGACGCCGCCGACCAGCATGATCGGCGCCATCACCATGATGGTGAAGGTCATCAGCACGACCATCATCACCTGCTGCACGTCGTTGGTCGTGCGGGTGATGAGCGACGGGGCGCCGAACTGACCGAGCTCGCGGGCGGAGAAGCCCTGCACCGAGTCGAACAGGTCGCGGCGCACGTCACGGCCCAGCGCCGTCGCGGCCCGGGCGCCCAGGAACACCGCGCCGATCGCGCAGGCGACCTGGACGAGGCTCACGACGAGCATCCACCCGCCCACCCGCATGATGTAGGCCGTGTCCCCGGTCGTCACGCCGTTGTCGACGATGTCCGCGTTGAGGGACGGCAGGTAGAGGGAGGCGAGCGTCGCGAGCAGCTGGAGCACCAGCAGCACGCCGACGGCGCCGGCGTACGGGCGCAGATAGGTCCGCGCCAGGGAGACGAGCATCAGGGCTCCTGGGGGTGGGAGGTACGGGGCGTCGCCGTCCCGGGGGGAATCTCGGACGCGGTGGTCTTCCGGTCCGCAGTGTTCTGCGCCGCGGTGGCCTCGGGCACGTGTTTTTCTCCTCGATCCTCCGCGATGCCGTGGACGAGCGCATCGGCGACGACCCGGGGCGAGGGTGCCGGCAGCAGGTGGTCGACGCGGGCGTGCGTGCCGGCGATGCTCGCCTCGACCAGGGCCACGGCGACCTCGATCGGCACCCGGAGCCGGTGCTCGTCGGGCTGCAGCACCCCGATCAGGCCGGCGACCGTGGCCTCGCGCTGCTGCTCCCGCTGCTCCATCAGCTGCGCGCGGAAGTCCTGCACGTGCCCGGGCTCGACCTGGTCGCGCGCCCCGGTGCGGTGGTGCAGCGCGCGCAGCACACCCATCCAGCGCATGACGTCGCTCATCCGGCGGCGGCCGAGCTCGATGACCCGCTCGAGCCGCTCCTCGAGCGGCGCCTCGCGGTCGATCGCCGCCAGCTCCGCGCGCGTCTCGACCGGCCCGGACGCGCGGTGCAGGCCCTCGACCGCCACCGCGCCGATGAGCGTGTACTTGTCCCCGAAGGCGCGGAACAGCGTGCCCTCGGCGACACCGGCGGCGTCCGCGAGCTCGCGGGACGTGACGTCGAGGCCGAATTCGCCGACGAGCGGGAGCACGGCGTCGACGATCGCCGAGCGGCGGTCGTCCGGCGCCATGGGGGCGGCACGACCGGTCGGCGTGGGCGGGGGGCTCATGGGCGACACACTAAATGAGTGAGCACTCACTCCGCAACGCGGTCGTCGCTCCCCCGACGGCACCGTCCGGAGACGCACGAGGGCCGTCACCCCTCGGGGTGACGGCCCTCGCGACCGCGCCGGCGACGTGCCGGGCTGCTGCTACTGCTGCGGCTCCTCCGGCTCGCCGCCGAGCGACCGCGGTTGCGCGCCGGGCGACGGCGGCGCCGTCGGGCCGTCCGACGGCCGCTGGCCGCGCTCGGCGGACGGGTCGAACGGCGCACCCGACCGGGTGCCCGCGCTCGTGGCGTCCGCCGTGGCGGCCTCGGCCTGGCGCCGAGCCTCCGCGAGCGCCTCGCCCGGGTCCTCCAGGGCCTGCGCGGGGAGCGACGACGCCCGCGGCCGCGGCTCGGCGGCGCCCTCGTCGTCAGCGGGCGGGGTGGGGATGCCGGGGGTGCCGGGCACGCCGCCGAAGCCCTGGGCGATGGACCCCAGCGCGGCCGTGAACTCGGTCGGCACCACCCACAGCTTCGAGGCCGTGCCGTTCGCGATCTGGGGCAGCATCTGCAGGTACTGGTACGCCAGCAGCTTCGGGTCGGCGTCGCCCTCGTGGATCGCGCCGAACACCTGGAGGATGGCGCGCGCCTCGCCCTCGGCCTGGAGGATCGCCGCCTGGGCGTTGCCCTCGGCCCGCAGGATCTGGGACTGCTTCTCGCCCTCGGCGGTGAGGATCTGCGACTGCTTGACACCCTCGGCGGTGAGGATCGTGGCGCGGCGGTCGCGCTCGGCGCGCATCTGCTGCTCCATCGCGCCCTGCACGCTGGCGGGCGGGTCGATCGACTTGAGCTCGACGCGGTTGACGCGCACGCCCCACCGCCCGGTGGCCTCGTCGAGGACGCCGCGCAGCTGGCCGTTGATCTGGTCGCGGCTGGTCAGCGTCTGCTCCAGGTCCATGGACCCGACGACGTTGCGCAGCGTGGTGACCGTGAGCTGCTCGATACCGGTGATGTAGTTCGCGATCTCGTAGACGGCCGACTTCGGGTCGGTGACCTGGAAGTAGATGACCGTGTCGATGCTCACCACCAGGTTGTCGCTGGTGATCACCGGCTGGGGCGGGAACGAGACGACCTGCTCGCGCAGGTCCACCCGTGCCCGCACCTTGTCGATGAACGGGACGAGCCAGTGCAGCCCGGGCTCGAACGTCTTGTTGTAGCGGCCGAGACGCTCGATGACCTGCGCGCTGGCCTGCGGCACGACCTGGACCATCTTGAACAGCGCCACGACCACGAAGATCACGAGCGCGAGAATCACGATCCACAGCACGATGGTGCCGGCGGAGGGGTCGGACACGAGGGTCCCTTTCTGTCGACGTCGATCAGGGCGCCGGCGGACCGGCGGGTGGTGCAGGCTCAGGAGGTGCGCGGGCGGGGCGGTCGAGCGTCGGTCACGCGGTGCGCTCGGGCTGGGTGTGCGAGGACCCGGCGGGCTCGACGACGGCGGTGGCCCCGTCGATCCGCACGACGCGCAGCTCGGCACCCACGGGCACGCGGCCCGTGGAGTCGGGGACACCGTCGTCGACCAGGCGCGCGCTCCAGACCTCGCCCATCAGCTTGACCCGCCCACCGGCCTCGGTGACCTCGGTGATCGCCACGGCGGGGCGCCCGACGTGAGCGGCGGCGTTGGTCTCGACGAGCGGCACCCGCTGCTTGAGATGCTGAAGCAACCACGGGCGCAGGACGAAGAGCAGCAGCAGGGCGACGGCGCACGCGACGACGAACTGCAGCCACACCGGCCCGCCTGCCGCGGCCGTCACCGCACCACCGAGCGCGCCGCCCGCGAGCATGATGAACACGAGGTCGAGCGAGAGCATCTCGATCGCGGCGAGCAGCAGCGCGCCTCCGACCCACCACAGCCAGGAGTCCACGGCCCTCTCCCCTCGTCGTCCCTCGCGGGAGCGTGCGGTGCCGGGAGACCCCTCAGGGGGGCGACGCTCCCGCCACCAGGTTTTGCACAGACTTTACCAAGCCTGAGCCGACGCGGGAAGCCGTCTCAGCGACCGGCGGGTCGCGCCGCGCGGGCCAGCCAACGGCCGCCGCCGTGGGCGACCATGAGGGGCGTGCCGAACGCCTGCGAGAGGTTGTCCGCGGTGAGCACCTCGCGGATCGGGCCCGCGGCCTGGATGCCGCCACGCTTCATGAGCATGAGGTGCGTGAACCCCGGCGGGATCTCCTCGACGTGGTGCGTCACGAGCACCAGGACCGGCGACGCCGGGTCGGCCGCGAGCTCGGCGAGCGCCCCGACGAGCTCCTCGCGGCCCGCGAGGTCCAGGCCCGCCGCGGGCTCGTCGAGCAGCAGGATCTCCGGGTCGGTCATGAGGGCACGGGCGATCTGCACGCGCTTGCGCTCGCCCTCCGAGAGGGTCCCGTAGAAGCGGTCCGCCAGGTCGGCGACGTCGAACGCCGCGAGCAGGTCCTTGGCCCGCTGCTCGTCGAACTCCTCGTACGTCTCCTGCCAGCGGCCGGTCACGCCGTACGCCGCCGTGAGCACGACGTCGCGCACGGTCTCGCTGCCCGGGATCCGGTCGGCGAGGGCGGCGGAGGCGAAGCCGATCCGGGGGCGCAGCTCGAAGACGTCGACGCGGCCCAGCCGCTCGCCCAGGAGCTCGGCCGTGCCGGCCGTGGGGTGCGAGCGCGCGGCGAGGATCTGCAGCATGGTCGTCTTGCCGGCGCCGTTGGGGCCGAGGACGACCCAGCGCTCGCCCTCGTTCACCTGCCAGTCCACGGCGTCGAGGATGGTGGTGGTACCGCGTCGAACGGTGACGCCCTGCAGGTCGAGAACCGCGCTCATGAGGCCCGACCCTACCCGAGCCGCGCGCCGCGACCGGCCCGCGTCCCGGCCTGCGACGACGGCGGCGGGACGTCTACTGTGAGGGCCGTGGAGACCGACCCGACCGCGCTGCCCCGCAGCGTCGTGCTGGCGCTCTGGCTCGCCACCACCGGCGCCGCGCCCGGCGTCGTCGTGCGCAGCGTGCAGGGCGACGACGAGCCGCACGGCGTCGTGGGGATGCCGGGGCGGGAGGACGACGCCGACCTGCGCGCCCTGGTAACCGCCTGGCTCGCCGGGCCCCGCGAGGTCTGCGCCCTGCTGCCCGCGCCCGGCGACCTGGGCGGCGCACCCGCGGCCGTCAGCGCCGAGGCCACCGACGCCGGCGAGTGCATGATGATCACCACCCCGGCCGGGTCGTGGGCCGCGGTCCCGGCCGTCACGGCGTTCGGCAGCGCGCTGGAGCCCGGCCACCTCGTGGCCTGGCAGGTGCGGCCCGTGCCCGCCTGGTCGACCCACGTCGCCGGGACCCTCGGTTCCCTCGCCGACGCCGAGCAGGAGCTGCGCACCAGCCTCGTCACCGCGACCGACGCCCTCGACGCCCTCGACGTCGCCCGGTGGCGCGACGACGCCGCGGACGCCATCGAGCGGCTGCGCGGCGGCAGCACGGACGGCTGGCCCGTGCCCGCGCTGGACGGCCGGCGCGCCCGGGTGCTGCAGCTCGCCACCCGGCTGCTCGCGATCGTCGACCTCGCGACCGTCGACGACGGCGGCGCCGTGAACCTCTGGCAGTCGGACCAGCGGTCCACCGCCCTGCGCGAGGTGGAGCGCACCGCACGGCACGCGCTCAGCGCCGCGACGTACGCCGCGGTCCGCTGACGGCCCGGGCGGCCCGTCCCCTGGCGTCCGGTCAGTCCGCGAGGACCGACCGGTAGACGTCGAGGGTGCGCTCGGCCACCGCCTCCCAGGAGAACAGCTCCTCGGCCCGGCGCCGGCCAGCCTCCCCCATCGCCGTCGCACGCGCGGGGTCGGCGAGCACCCGCTCGAGCGCGGCCGCCAGGTCCGCCACGAACCGCTCCGGGTCCAGCGGCGTGCCCGTGCCGTCGTCGGCCTGCTCGATCGGCACGAGCGCACCCGTGACGCCGTCGTCGACCACCTCGGGGATGCCGCCGGTCGCGGTACCGACCACGGGCAGGCCGACGGCCATCGCCTCGAGGTTGACGATCCCGAGCGGCTCGTACACCGACGGGCAGACGAAGACGGTGCTCGCCGCGAGCACGGCGACCAGGTCGGGACGGGGCAGCATCTGCTCGATCCAGACCACCCCGGCCTCGGCACCGGAGCCGCCGGGGCCGGCGACGTCGGCGCCGCCCGTGCCCCCGCGGGCGCGGCGCAGGTCGGCGACGAGCCCGCGCACCTCCGCCATGAGCTCCTCGGTGTCGGGGGCGCCCGCGCACAGCACCACCTGCACCTCGCGCGGCAGCCGCGCCGCGGCGCGCAGCAGGTACGGCAGGCCCTTCTGCCGCGTGATACGGCCGACGAACACGACGGCCGGGCGCTCGGGGTCGATGCCGAGCTCGCGGACGACCCGCTCGGCCGCCGGGTCGCCGTCCGCCGGGCGCCGCCAGCCCGCGAGGTCGATGCCGTTGTGCACGACGTGCACGCGCTCGGGATCGAGCTCCGGGTAGACCCGGAGGATGTCGGCGCGCATCCCGGCGGACACCGCGATCACGCCCGCGGCACCCAGGTAGGCGGTGCGCTCCGCCCACGACGACAGGGCGTACCCGCCGCCGAGCTGCTCCGCCTTCCAGGGCCGCAGCGGCTCGAGCGAGTGCGCCGTCACGACGTGCGGCACCCCGTGCAGCAGGCCGCCGACGTGCCCGGCGAGGTTGGCGTACCAGGTGTGCGAGTGCAGGACGTCGGCTCCCCCGACGTCCTGCGCCATCGCCAGGTCCACGCCGAACGTGCCGAGGGCGGGGTTGGCGGCGGCGAGCTCGGCCGGCACGCCGTACCCGGTGACGCCCGCCTCGGCGTCGTCACCGGCGCGCGGCCCGTCGAAGCAGCGCACCCGCACGTCGGCGTGCCGGCGCAGCACCGCCGACAGCTCCGCCACGTGCACGCCCGCGCCGCCGTAGACGTGCGGCGGGTACTCGCGGGTCAGCAGGTCGACCCGGAACGGGTCGCTGGAGAGGGTGCTTGCTGGGCTGCTGGCTGGCGTGCTCACGCGGCCAACCTAGCGGGGTCGGCGGGTCGCGGGCGCGGCGGCCTGCGACCCCCTAGGGTCGTGGCATGGCGTCGACCCAGCCCCGCGTGCTCGCGATCGTCCTCGCCGGCGGCGAGGGCAAACGCCTCATGCCGCTCACCGCGCACCGCGCCAAGCCGGCGGTCCCCTTCGGGGGCATCTACCGGCTCGTCGACTTCGCGCTGTCCAACATCATCAACTCGCACTACCTGCACGTCATCGTGCTGACCCAGTACAAGTCGCACTCTCTGGACCGGCACATCTCGAAGACGTGGCGCATGTCGTCGCTGCTCGGCAACTACGTGTCGTCGGTGCCCGCGCAGCAGCGGGTCGGCAAGCACTGGTACCTCGGGTCGGCGGACGCCATCTACCAGTGCCTCAACATCATCGACGACGAGCGGCCCGACATCGTCGTCGTGGTCGGCGCGGACCACGTGTACCGCATGGACTTCTCCCAGATGGTGGAGGCGCACGTCTCCTCGGGTGCCCGCGCCACCGTGGCAGCCATCCGCCAGCCGATCGCGATGGCCGACCAGTTCGGCGTCATCGAGGTGGACCGCGAGGACCCGACGCGGATCAGCGAGTTCCTGGAGAAGCCCGAGAGCCCGGTGGGGCTGCCCGACTCCCCCACCGAGGTGCTCGCCTCGATGGGCAACTACGTGTTCGACGCCGACGCGCTCGTCGAGGCCGTCACGAAGGACTCGGCCGACCCGGACTCCCGGCACGACATGGGCGGCGACATCATCCCGGCGTTCGTCGCGGACGGCACCGCCGGCGTGTACGACTTCATCCGCAACGACATCCCCGGCTCCACCGACCGCGACCGCGACTACTGGCGCGACGTCGGCACCATCGACGCCTACTTCGAGGCCAACACCGACCTCATCGCCGTGCACCCGGTGTTCAACCTCTACAACCAGGACTGGCCGATGTTCACGGGGTACACGGGCCTACCTCCGGCCAAGTTCGTGCACGCCGGGCCGGGTCGCCTGGGCCACGCCGCCGACTCGATCGTCTCGCCTGGTGTCCTCATCTCCGGCGCGACCGTCGCAGGGTCCATCCTGTCCCCGGGCGCGCACCTGCACTCGTGGGCCACCGTCACGGACGCCGTCGTGATGGACAACGTCCAGGTGGAGCGGCACGCCCAGGTCCACCGCGCCATCCTCGACAAGAACGTGGTGGTGAGCGAACGGGCCCGCGTCGGCGTCGACCACGACGAGGACCGGGCCCGCGGCTTCACCGTCTCGGAGTCGGGGATCACCGTCGTCCCGAAGGGCACCGTCGTTGCTTGATCCCGCTCCCCGTACCGCCCCCGCCCCCGGCAGCACCGCGGACGGCGGCGCCGAGGCGCCGCGCCGCCGGCTCGTCGTCACCGACGTCGACTCCACGTTCATCACCGCCGAGGTGATCGAGCTGCTCGCCGACCACGCCGGCACCCGCGCCCAGGTCGCCGAGGTGACGGAGCGCGCGATGCGCGGCGAGCTCGACTTCGCCGGCTCCCTGCGCGAGCGCGTCGCCACGCTGCGCGGCGTGCCCGTCGAGGCCCTCACCGCGGTGCGCGAGGCCGTCGTGCTGACCCCCGGCGCCGCCGACCTCGTGAGCGAGGTGCACCGCCGCGGCTGGGAGTTCGGGCTCGTGTCCGGCGGCTTCGCCGAGATCCTCGGCCCGATCGCCGACGCGCTCGGCATCGGCCGCTGGCGCGCCAACCGCCTCGAGGTGGCCGACGGCGTGCTCACCGGCCGCACCGTCGGTCCGGTCGTCGACCGTGCCGACAAGGCCGCCACGCTGCGCCGCTGGGCCGCCGAGTGCGGGCTCGAGATGGTCGACACGGTCGCCGTCGGGGACGGCGCCAACGACCTCGACATGATCGACGCCGCGGGCATCGGCATCGCCTTCGCGGCCAAGCCGCTCGTGCGAGCGCAGGCGCCGTTCAGCGTGGACGGCCCCCGGCTCGACGACGTGCTCGGCGTCATCGACGCCGTCGACGCCGCGGCGGGCCGCGGGCCCGGGAGCGCCCGCCCCTGAGCCGGCGGCCCGAGCGCACCGGCCCGAGCGCGCACCCGTAGCGCGAAACCCCTGGCAGGGGCCAGGATCGGACCATGGCGACGACGGTCGAGACCAACGCGCTCAACACCATCGACGAGTCCGAGCGGCACGGGAGGCCGCGGGACCTGTTCTGGCCGTGGTTCGCGGCCAACGTGTCCGTGCTGGGCCTGGGCTACGGCGCGTACCTGCTGGCGTTCGGCGTGTCCTTCTGGCAGGCCGTGGCCGTGGGTGCGGTCGGCATCGTGGCATCGTTCCTGGCGTGCGGGTTCATCTCCCTCGCCGGCCGGCGCGGGTCGGCGCCCACGATGGTGCTGAGCCGGGCGGCGTTCGGCGTGGACGGCAACCGGCTGCCGTCGCTGCTGTCCTGGATCCTCACCGTGGGCTGGGAGACGGTGCTGGTCGCCCTCGCGACGCTCGCCACCGCGACCGTGCTCGGCACGCTCGGGTGGGGCGGCGGCACCGTGACGCAGGTCGTGACGCTCGCCGTCGTGGCCCTGGTCGTGGTGGCCGCGGGGATCTTCGGGTTCCAGCTCGTGATGAAGCTGCAGCAGGTCATCACCGTGCTGACCGCCGTGCTCACGGTGGTCTACGTCGTGCTCGTCGCGGGCCACGTCGACTGGGCGACCGTCGCGGCCATCCCGGCCGGGCAGGCGCCGCAGGTCATCGGCGGGCTCGTCTTCATGATGACCGGCTTCGGCCTCGGCTGGGTGAACATGGCGGCCGACTACTCGCGCTACCTGCCGCGCACGGCGTCCGGGGCGGGCGTCGTCGGGTGGACGACGTTCGGCGCCTCCCTCCCGCCGGTGCTGCTGCTCGTCGCCGGGATGCTGCTCGCCGGCTCGGACCCCGCCCTCGCCGACGCGATCGGCGCCGACCCGATCGGCGCGCTGGCCGTGCTGCTGCCGGAGTGGTTCCTCATCCCCTTCATGGTCGTGGCGCTGGCCGGGCTGATCGGCGGCGCGGCGCTCGACATCTACTCCTCGGGCCTCGCCCTGCTGTCGCTGGGGCTGCCCGCCCCGCGCTGGGTGGCGGCCGCGATCGACGGCGTCCTCATGGTGCTCGGTGCCACCTACGTCGTCTTCGTCGCCGACGACTTCTTCGGCCCGTTCCAGGGCTTCCTCATCACGCTCGGCGTACCGATCGCCGCCTGGTGCGGCGTGCTGCTCGCCGACATCGCGCTGCGCCGCAAGGACTACGCGGACGACGAGCTCGCGGACCGGCGCGGGCGGTACGGCAGCGTGCGGTGGTCGGCGGTGCTGCTCGTCGTGGCGGGCACCGCCATCGGCTGGGGTCTCGTCACCAACACGTACGCCGGGTGGCTGTCGTGGCAGGGCTACCTGCTGGGGCCGCTCGGCCTCGGCGGCCGCGACGGCCAGTGGGCGGGCGCGAACCTCGGCGTGCTCGTGGCCCTCGCGCTCGGGCTGCTGGGCACGTTCGTCCTCTCGGCGCGCGCGGTGCGACGCCAGGAGTCGGTGCAGGACTCGGTGCAGGACTCGGTGCAGGACTCGGTGCAGGACTCGGCGCAGGAGTCGGCGTGAGCGCCGCGCTCGTCGTGGTCGACATGCAGGTGGTCTTCGGCCGGCCGGGCAGCCCGTGGGCCGCGCCGGGCTTCGACGCCGCGTCCGCGCACCTGCGACGGCTGCTGCCGGCCTTCGCCGGCCGGACGGCGTGGACCCGCTACGTGGCGCCCCTCGCGCCGCAGGGCGCGTGGCGGGAGTACTTCGCGCAGTGGCCGTTCGCCCTCGTGCCGCCCGACGACCCGCTGTACGGCTTCGCGGACGGCCTGGACCCCGCGGGGGCGCCGGTCGTCACCGCCACGACGTTCGGCAAGTGGGGGCCGGAGCTCGACGCGGCGACCGGGCACGCGGACGAGCTGGTGGTGGCCGGCGTCTCGACCGACTGCTGCGTGCTGTCCACGGTGCTGCCCGCCGCGGACGCCGGGCGGCGGGTGCGGGTGGTGGCCGACGCGTGCGCCGGGGCGAGCGACGCCGACCACGCGCGGGCGCTCGACGCGATGCGGCTCTACGCGCCGCTGGTCGAGGTCACGACCGTCGACGAGGTGCTCGGCGAGCTGCCCGACGACGGTCGCGGCACGTCCTGACGGTTCAGGAGGGGCGGCCGACGTGCACGAGGCGGGCGCCGTCGCGGCCCCACTCGGCCCAGGGCTCCGCGGACTCCAGCACCGCGTAGGTGGCGGTCGGGACGCCCACGCGCACCTGCGCGACGGCCGCGGCGTCCGAGCCGTCGCCCGCGAGGTACGCCGCCGTCGCCGCCATGGTCGGCTCGTGCCCGACGACGAGCACGGTGCGCGCGGACGCCTCGACCTCCCGCAGGAGGCCGAGCACGTCGCGCACGCTCGCCTCGTAGAGCTCGTCGCGCACGTCGAGCGCGGCGTCGGCGGAGCCGTCCAGGTGCGAGGAGGCCAGGTCCCAGGTCTGCCGGGTGCGCAGCGCGGAGGACACCAGCGCGACCTGCGGGCGCAGGCCCGCCGCGGTGAGCGCCATGCCGACGCGGCTCGCCTGCTTGCGACCGTTCAGCGCCAGCGGGCGCCGGTCGTCGGGGATCACGCCCTTGCCGGGCTCGGCCTTGGCGTGCCGCAACAGCACGAGGCGCCAGGTCGGCGCGTCGCCCTCGGCCTGCGTTACCGCTCTCATGCGCTCCGTCTCACAGGTCGTCCCAGGGGCCCGTGCCGGGCCCCCGACCCGTCACTGACCCATCGCGTGCACACCGCCGTCGACGTGGACGATCTCCCCGGTCGTGGCGGGGAACCAGTCCGAGAGAAGGGCCACGACGGCGCGCGCAGCTGGCTCCGCCGTCGTCTGGTCCCAACCCAGCGGGGCCCGCTGCGGCCAGGCGTCCTCCATGGTCGCGAAACCCGGGATGGACTTCGCGGCCGTGGTGCGGATGGGCCCGGCGGAGACGAGGTTACACCGGATGCCGTGGGGCCCGAGGTCGCGGGCCAGGTACCGGTTGGCGGACTCCAGGCCCGCCTTCGCGACGCCCATCCAGTCGTAGACCGGCCAGGCGAAGGAGGCGTCGAACGTGAGCCCCACGTAGGCGCCACCGGACATCAGCGGGCGGGCCGCCTCGATGAGCGACTTGTACGAGTACGTCGAGACCTGCAGGGCCGTCGCGACGTCGCCCCACTCGGCCGCGAGGAAGTTGCCGCCCATCACGGTCTGCGGGGCGAAGCCGATGGAGTGCACGACGCCGTCGAGGCCGTCCACGTGCTCCTTGACGCGCTCGGGGAGCGCCGCGAGGTCCTCCTCGCTGGTGACGTCCAGCTCCACCACGGGCGCCGTGACCGGCAGCCGCTTCGCGAACGCCTGCGTGAGCTTCATCTGGCGGCCGAAGGAGGTGAGCACCACCTCGGCGCCCTCCTCCTGGGCGAGGCGGGCCGCGTGGAACGCGATGGAGCTGTCCGTGAGGACGCCGGTGACGAGGAGCTTCTTGCCGTCGAGCAGAGCCATGATGACCTTCCGGTTGTGCGGGGGTGAGGTAGCGAGGGGGCAGGGCCTGGGCTGGTCAGTGACCCATGCCGAGGCCGCCGTCGACCGGGACGACGGCGCCGGAGACGTACGCCGCGGCGTCGGAGGCGAGGAACTCCACGACGCCGGCGACCTCGTCGGTCGAGGCGAAGCGGCCCGCGGGGATGGACGCCTGGTACTGCTTCTGGGTGGCCTCGGGCAGCGCCGCGGTCATGTCGGTCTCGACGAAGCCCGGCGCGACGACGTTCGCGGTGATGCCACGACCGCCGAGCTCACGGGTGATCGACCGGGCCATGCCGACGAGCGCGGCCTTGGACGAGGAGTAGTTCACCTGGCCGGGGCCGCCGTAGAGGCCCACGACCGAGCCGACGAGCACGATGCGGCCCTTGCGCGCGCGGATCATCCCCTTGGAGGCGCGACGGACGCAGCGGAAGGTGCCGGTGAGGTTGACGTCGAGCACCGTCTCGAACTCCTCGTCGCTCATGCGCATGAGGAGCTGGTCGCGCGTGACGCCGGCGTTGGCGACGAGCACCTCGACCGGGCCGAGGTCGGACTCGACGGCCGAGAACGCGGCGTCGACGGCGGCGCTGTCGGTCACGTCCGCGACGTAGCCGTGCACCCCGTCCGGCAGGTCCCCGCCCCGGTAGAGCGTGGCGACCGTGTCGCCCGCGGCGACGAAGCGCTCGGCGATGGTGCGGCCGATGCCGCGCGCCGCACCGGTCACGACGACGACCCGTCCGGCGGGCGCGGCGGGCTGGGGGGCGGGGGCGTCGGTCACGGGTTCTCCTCGGCGGTCGTGCGGGTGGTCACGGACGGGGGGTGGGCGGGACGGCGTGCGGGCGGCCGTCGACGCCCTGGTGACGCTACCCCGAGCGAGCGGCCACGCAGGGTCGCGGCGCGTCACACGTCCTCGCGACGCTTTGTCGGATCCCTACAAGGCGGGTCGCTCGGCGGAGAGGTCCCTGGGGCTCCGCGCGCCGTCCTAGACTGGCCGGGTGAGCAACGCCCGCGCGACCTCTCCCGGTCCGCGCCCCTCCGGAGGCCGCCGCCACGGTGCGGACCAGGGCGCCGAGGTCCCCTCGATCACCAGCGCCCCCGAGCCGCTGGAGGAGGACCAGGCGCGCCGCACGCGGCGCTACCTCGTCCAGATGGGCATCCGGATCGTGTGCTTCCTCGGCGCCATCGCCGCGGACGGCTGGGTGCGCTGGACGCTCGTGGTGCTCGCCGTCGTCCTGCCCTACTCGGCGGTGCTCTTCGCCAACGCCGGCCGCGACCGCGTCTCCTACGACACGTCGCCGATGGTCGACGTCGCGCCCACCGAGCTGACCGCGTCCGCCCAGGGCGACGCCGACCCGCACCGCCAGGAGGCTTCCGGGCCGGAGACGTTCGACGGCCCGCACCGCGTCGTCGAGCACCAGGACGACCCGGCGGACGAGGACGAGGACGAGAACGAGAACCCCGGAGGGACCCGCTGATGGACGTGCTCGGGACGAACGCCGACCCGGTGGTGGGCGAGCTGGTCTGCTCCGCCAAGGGCTGCCGCGCCGAGGCCGCGTGGGGCCTGCTGTGGAACAACCCGCGGCTGCACACCCCGGAGCGCCGCAAGGTGTGGCTCGCGTGCGACGACCACCGCGAGCACCTCGAGCAGTTCCTGGGCGCGCGCTCGTTCTGGAAGCAGACCGTCCCCGTCGCGGAGCTGGATCGCGCGTGACGACCGACCGCTCCCCCGACGCGCCGACACCCCCGCGCACCCGCCGGCAGTGGATCACGCTCGGCCTGGGCGCCGTGCTCCTGGCCGCCGTGTGCGTCCTGGCGGCCGTGTGGCAGTGGCACCGGTACACCTGGCGCGAGGCGCAGATCGACCTGGTGCAGTCCAACTACGCGGCGTCCCCCGTCCCCCTCGCCGACGTGCTGCCCGAGCCCGGCGCCGTCCTCGACCCGGACGACGAGTGGCGCCCCGCCGTCGCGACCGGCACCTACCGCCCCGAGGACACGGTGCTGCTGCGCAACCGCCCCGTCGGCGGCCAGCCCGGCTTCCACGTGCTGGTGCCGCTCGAGACCACCGGGGCGGACGGGCAGCCGGTCGTCCTCGTCGTCGACCGGGGGTTCGTGCCGCTGGGCGAGGACGCGAGCGCGCCGTCCTCCGTGCCCGACCCGCCGGCCGGCGAGGTCGAGGTGACCATGACGATGCGGCCCGACGAGCCCGCCTCCGACCGGGGCACCCCGGCGGGGCAGGTGCAGGCGATCCACACCGACCAGGTGCTCGCCGCGGGCCCGGACGGCGCCGCGTGGGCCGACGGCGACACCGTGGGCGGGTACGGGCAGCTGCGCTCCGAGGACCCGGCCGCCGCGACGACGCCGGGGGCCCTCCCCGAGCCGGACACCGACCCGGGGTCGCACCTCAGCTACACGGTGCAGTGGTGCATCTTCGCGCTCGGCGCGCTGGGCGGCTACGTCGTGCTGTGGCGGCGCGAGACCCGGCCGGTGCACGTGACGGCGGGCGACCTCCTCGCCGCGGGCGACGGCCCGGACCCCCTGGACGGGACCGGGCGGCCGGGCGCCGCGGTGCGCCCCCAGCGCCCCCGCCGACGGAAGGTCGACGAGGACTACGAGGACGCGCTGCTGGACGCCGCCGAGCGGCCGCGGGCCGACGCCGACAGGCCCGCCGGCGAGCGTCAGGCCAGCGACACCAGCTCGGCGTAGTCCGCGGACCACAGGTCCTCGTCGCCGTCGGGCAGCAGCAGCACCCGCTCCGGGTTGAGCGCCTCCACGGCGCCGTCGTCGTGGGTGACCATCACGACGGCGCCCTCGTAGGTGTCGAGCGCCCCGAGGATCTCGGCGCGCGACGCCGGGTCGAGGTTGTTGGTGGGCTCGTCGAGCAGCAGCACGTTCGCGCTCGAGACGACGAGCGTGGCGAGGGCGAGGCGGGTCTTCTCGCCGCCGGACAGCACGTTCGCCGGCTTCTCCGCGTCGTCGCCGCTGAACAGGAACGAGCCGAGCACCGAGCGCACCTGCGTGTCCGTGAGGTCGGGCGCCGAGTGCCGCAGGTTCTCCACGACCGTGGCGTCCAGGTCGAGGGTGTCGTGCTCCTGGGCGTAGTAGCCGATCTTCAGGCCGTGCCCCGGCACGACGCGGCCGGTGTCCGGCTCCTCCACGCCGCCGAGGATGCGCAGCAGCGTCGTCTTCCCGGCGCCGTTGAGGCCGAGGATGACGACGCGCGACCCGCGGTCGATCGCGAGGTCCACGCCGGCGAAGACCTCCTGCGAGCCGTAGCTCTTGGACAGCTCCTCGGCGGTGAGCGGGGTGCGGCCGCACGGCGCGGGCTTCGGGAACCGCAGGTGCGCGACCCTGTCGGCGCGCCGCTCCCCCTCGACGCCGGAGAGCATGCGCTCCGCGCGCTTGATCATGTTCTGCGCGGCGGTGGCCTTGGTCGCCTTGGCGCGCATCTTCTCGGCCTGCGCGACCAGGGCGCCGGCCTTCTTCTCGGCGTTGGCGCGCTCGCGCCGGCGGCGGCGCTCGTCGGTCTCGCGCTGCGCGAGGTAGGCGTCCCAGCCGAGGTTGTACTGGTCCAGCTCGCCGCGGTTGGCGTCCAGG
The DNA here is from genome assembly GCF_042264825.1 of Isoptericola sp. NPDC056134. NCBI lineage: Bacteria > Bacillati > Actinomycetota > Actinomycetes > Micrococcales > Promicromonosporaceae > Isoptericola > Isoptericola sp. NPDC056134. The sequence continues at coordinate 73,492 of NZ_JBHJVM010000004.1, read as the reverse complement.
TGGAACACCTTGTTCACCGTGGCGCGCAGGAGGTCGTTGTCGTGGCTGATCACGATGAACCCGCCGCTGTACGCCTTGAGGTAGTCGCGCAGCCAGGCGATCGAGTCGGCGTCGAGGTGGTTGGTCGGCTCGTCGAGGAGCAGCGTGTCGACGCCCGAGAACAGGATCCGCGCCAGCTCGATGCGGCGGCGCTGACCGCCGGACAGCGTGTTCAGCGGCTGGGCCAGGACGCGGTCGTCGAGGCCCAGGTTGCTGGTGATCCGGTGCGCCTCGGACTCCGCCGCGTACCCGCCCGCGGCGAGGAACCGCGCCTCGAGCTTCGGGTAGCGCTCGAGCGCCGCGGCCTGCGTGTCGGCGTCGGCCGAGGCCATGAGGCCCTCGGTCTCGCGCATCTGCGTGACGATGTGGTCGAGCCCCCGCGCGCTGAGCACCCGGTCCATCGCGACGACGTCGAGGTCGCCCGTGCGCGGGTCCTGCGGCAGGTAGCCGATGTCGGTGCCCCGCGTGATCTGCCCGGCCGCGGGGAGCGTCTCGCCCGCGAGCGTCTTGGTGAGCGTCGTCTTGCCCGCGCCGTTGCGGCCGACGAGGCCGATGCGGTCGCCCGGGGCGATGCGGAACGTCGCCTCGTGCAGGAGGGTGCGGGCGCCGAAGCGCAGCTCGACGCCGTGGGCGGTGATCAAGGCAGGGGTGTCCTTCGACAGGGGGTGGGAGGCCCCCCGAGTCTAGTGCTCTCGGGGTCCGGCCCACGACGACCTAGGTCACACCCCCGCCGGGCTCGGTAAGGTTCGCGCGTGAACCGCGCCCCTCGCCCGACGACGGCCGTCCTCGCCGTCGCCGTGGTCCTCGCCGGCCTCGGTGGCCGCGCCCTGCTCCCGCCCGCGGTCGGCGGGCCGCTCGGGGACGCCCTCTACGCGACGCTCGTCGTGCTGCTCGTCGCGTTCCTCGCCCCGCGCACGCGCCCCGTCGTGGCCGGCGTCGTCGGGCTCGTCGTGTGCGCGGGGATCGAGGCGGCCTGGCTGACCGACGTCCCGGCCCAGGTGGTCGCGCGGTTCCCGCTCACGCGGTACGTGCTCGGCGCGGCGTTCACGCCCACCGACCTGGCGTGGTACGCCGCGGGGGCCGTGGTGGGCGGGGCGCTGATCGCCCTGACCCGCCCCCGGCCGCGCGGGGTCGACCTCTCGCTGCGGCACGTGCGCGCCGAGACCGGGGGCCGACGACGGGGGGCGCGTGTCGCGGTCCCGGTGGTGCTGGTCGTCGCGCTCGCCGCGGGCGGCGGCACCCTGGCCTGGGTGCTGCGTTCCGAGACCCAGGAGCTCTCCGCGCGCGTCGTCGTCGCGCAGGACGCCCTCGACGGTTCCGCCGACCGGGTGGCCGACGCCGGCGTCCGCGACGACCTCGCCGCGACGATCGACGAGGCCCGCGCCCTGCTCGACGCGACGCCGGTCCTGGACCGGATGCCCGGCGACGCGCCCGCGCTCGCGACGCGGCTCGACGGCGACGTCGAGGCGGTGGAGGCCTCGCGGCTCGTCCTCGCCCGCACGCAGGCCGCCGACGCGCGCGACGCGCTCGCCCCGGTGGCGCGTCGCGCCGACCGCGTGCTGGCCGCGACCGACGAGCTCGCCGAGAGCGGGCGGGACGCCGGCGAGAGGGTGCGCGCGTCGTCCCGCGACGCGCTCGGCACCGCGGACGAGCTGACCGCCGAGACCCAGGACGACCGGATCGCCACCGCGTCGTTCACGGAGCTCGAGTCCGCCGCGGCGGACCTGGCCGCGCTGCGCGCCGACCTGGCGGACGCCACCACGGACCTCCTGACGGCGCAGGACGCCGTCGTCTGCCCCGAGCCGGACCAGGTGTGGTTCCCGGAGGCCGGGAAGATCTCGGCGACGAAGCTCGCGCCGATCCCGTGGGCGCCGCAGCACTCCGTGCGCGCGGACGTCCTGGACGGGCTGGTGGCGCTCGACGCCGCCTACCGCGCCGAGTTCGGCCAGCACCTGACGGTGAACTCCGCCTACCGCAGCTACGACCAGCAGGTCGAGGTGTACCACCCGGACGACCCGAACCCGCTGGCCGCGCCGCCCGGCTGCTCCAACCACGGCCTGGGCACCGCCGTCGACATCTCCATGGGCCCCGAGGGGTTCGACGGCGCGCGCTACGCCTGGCTCAAGAAGCACGCCGAGGAGCACGGCTGGACCCACCCGGGCTGGGCCGAGCCCGACGGCCGGCTGCCCGAGCCGTGGCACTGGCAGTCGGTGGAGACGCCGACGGAGTACTGAGGAGCCGGGCGGCGACGTCCCGTCACGCCCCGGGGAGGCGTCGCACGTCAAACGGCACCTCGCGCGCACCGTCGCCGTCGCGCTCGACGCGCAGGACGGGGCGGTCGGGTCGCTCGCTCACGGCCTCGACGGGCACGCCGTCGACGAACCGCAGGGCGGCGTACTCGTCCACCGCGTACCCCTCCGCGAGCGCCCCGGACGACACCCAGCCCAGGTAGGCGTCGCGGCGGTCCGCCTCGCCCAGGTAGTGCGGGCAGGCGCTGCCGGGCAGGAACCCGAGCCCGTCGTCGAGCGGCGCGAGGGGGCCGAACGAGTCGGTCGAGGAGGACTCGAACCAGCAGTTCATCCCGGCGCTGATGCCGGCGAGGACCGTCCCCTGCGCCGCGGCGCGGGCGAGCAGGTCGGGCAGGCCGTGCCGACGCCAGACGACCAGCAGGTTCGCCGTCGAGCCCCCGCCCACGTACACGACGTCCTGCTCGAGCAGCATCTCCGGGTCGGCGTACCCCCACGGCTCGTGGCAGAAGAGCGACAGCACCGACGTCCGGGCCCGACCGGCGAACGCCTCCTCGAAGCGGCGCGCGTACCCGTTGTCGTCGCCGCTCGCGGTGGGCACGAAGCAGACCCTCGGGGTGTCCTTGCCGGTGAGGTCGAGCAGATGGTCGTCGATCGCGGAGGAGCCGTCGTCCGACATCGAGAATCCGCCGCCGCCGAGGGCGAGCACCGTACCGGTCATTCCCGTGGGCATCGTCGCGAGCATGCCCGCACCCTACGGAGCGGGCGGCGCCCCGGCCCGCTGTTTTCCGCGCGGCCGCTTCCCGCGCGATCGCCCAGACCCCGGCCTAGCGTGGTCCCGTGACCTTCAACGAGGGCGGCGAGTTCGAGGGTGGCCGGGTCCGCAAGGGCGGGGGCGGACGCCGCGGCGCGGTCGTCGGCGGCGGCATCGGCGCCATCGTCGTCGCGCTGCTGGCCGTGTTCCTCGGCGGCGGCGACCTGGGCCAGCTCACCGGCGCCCTCGGCGGCGCCGTCCAGGACGCCGGGGCGCCCGCGGGCGACGGGCAGGAGCAGTACGTCGAGGCGTGCACGGCCGAGCAGGCGAACACCGACCGCGAGTGCCGGCTCTCGGCCACCGTGCAGTCGCTCGACGCCTACTGGGAGCGCGTGCTGCCGCAGCAGGCCGGCGTGGAGTACGCGCTGCCGTCGGTGGAGAGCTTCTCCGGGTCGACGACGACGGGGTGCGGGGCCGCGACCAGCGCGACGGGCCCCTTCTACTGCCCGCCGGACCAGACGGTGTACGTCGACGTCGCGTTCTTCGACCAGCTGAGCTCCCAGTTCGGCGCCGAGGGCGGGCCGCTCGCCGAGGAGTACGTCGTGGCGCACGAGGTGGGCCACCACGTCGAGCAGCTCACCGGCGCCATGGACGCCGCCGACCGGCGCGGCAGCGGGCCCGAGTCCGACTCCGTGCGCATCGAGCTCATGGCCGACTGCCTCGCCGGCATGTGGGCGGGCTCCGCCGCGACCGAGGTCGACCCCGACACGGGCGTGACGTTCCTCGACCCGGTCTCCTCCGCCGAGCTGCGCCAGGCGCTCGACGCTGCCGCAGCGGTCGGGGACGACCGCATCCAGCAGCGGGCCACCGGCCAGATCAGCCCGGAGGGCTTCACCCACGGCACCTCCGAGCAGCGGGTGCGGTGGTTCACCGTCGGCTACGAGGGCGGCACCCTGGACGACTGCGACGCCCTGGCCGCGCGCGCTCTCTGACGCTCGACCCGACCGCGCAGGGCGCTCCCGGCTGCATCGACGCAGACGGGCCCCTACGATCCGAGCATGGGTGACGCGCCACGGCTGCACACGATCCTGGTGACCGGAGCGGCCGGGCCCGCGGGCAGGGCGCTCGGCCCTCAGCTCGCACGCCGCGCCGACACGGACCTCCGGCGGGTGGTGGGGGTCGACCTGGCACCGGCCGCGGGCACCGGCTACGACGTGGTCGAAGCCGTGCCCGCGGCGGCCGACCCCGCCTACGACGCGGCGACTCTCGACCTGCTGCGCCGTCACCGTCCCCGTCTGGTCGTGCCCACCGTCTCCGACGAGCTGCCACGGCTCGCGGTGCTCGCGGGGGCGGCCGGGCTCGGGACGTCGGTCGTGCTGTCGGCGCCGGGCCCCACCGCCGTCGCCGCGGACAAGCTCCTCACGATGTGGTCGCTCGAACGGCACGGGGTCTCCGTCCCCCGGCACCTGCCCGCCGACGCGCTGGGCTCGGCGGCCGAGGCCCTGGCGTGGGCCGACGGACCGGTCGTCGTCAAGCCGCGCGTCGCCCGCGGCGGGCGGGGCGTGCACGTGGTGGAGGACCCTGACGACCCGGTCTGGGCGAGCACGGACGCGTCGTGGGTGGTGCAGGCCTTCGCCCCAGGCACCGAGTACAGCCCCCAGGTGTACCGCTCCCCCGTCGACGGTCGCTGCGTCGTCGTCGTGCTCGAGAAGACGGGCCGCAAGGAGGGACGCGTGGGCAACGCCACCGCGGTGGAACGGCTGGCCACCGGGACGGCGGACGACGTCGCGAAGCTCGCCTCCCGCACCGCGGAGGCGCTCGACCTCGTCGGCCCGCTCGACGTGGACGTCCGGCTCCTCGCGGACGGCACGCCCGTGGTCCTCGAGGTCAACGCCCGGTTCGGCGCCGTCTCGGCGGCCGCACCGGAGGTGCTCGACGCGGTCCTCGACGAGTGGCCCTCGACGAGCGATCGGGTCGCGCCGTGACGTCCGTCCTCGTCGCGCTCGTCCTGGTGCTCGGGCTCTCGCTGCTGGTGGTCGGGCTGGTCCGCCTCGCGTTCGTGCCCGCTGCTCTCGTGTTCGAGGCCCGGCGCCGCCGCGACGACCCCGGCCCGGCGGGTTGCGGCCCGATGTTCCCCGAGGCGCCCATGGTGAGCGTCGTCGTGCCGGCGTACGAGGAATCCGTGGTGATCGAGAACTGCGTGCGCTCCGTGCTGCGCAGCGAGCACCCTTCGCTGGAGATCGTGTGCGTCGACGACGGCTCGTCCGACGACACGTTGGTGTGCATGGAACGGCTCGCAGCGGAGCACCCCCAGGTGCGAGCCCTGCGCCAGGACAACGCCGGCAAGGGGGCGGCGCTCAACACGGGGATCGCGGCGGCGCGGGGCGACGTCCTGGTCCTCGTCGACGCGGACGGCCTGTTCCGGCCGGACACGGTGACGCGGCTGCTGCGCGGGTTCCGCGACGACCGGGTCGGCGCCGTGTGCGGGAACGACCGGCCCGTCAACCTCGACCGCGTCCTCACCCGGCTGCTGTCCCTCATCAGCCACGTCGGGACGGGGCTCATGCGCCGTGCGCTCGACGTCCTGGGGTGCCTGCCGATCGTGTCGGGGAACATCGGCGCGTTCCGGCGGGACGTGCTCGACCGCGTCGGTGCGCTGCACACCGACACCCTCGGCGAGGACCTCGAGCTGACATGGCGCGTCGCGCGGGCGGGCTACCGGGTGACGTTCGCGCCCGACGCCCTCGTCTACGCCGAGTCCCCGTCGACCCTGCGCGGCCTGTGGCGCCAGCGCGTCCGGTGGGCCCGCGGTCTCCTCCAGGTGACCTCCATGCACCGCTCGATGGTCGGCAACCCGCGCTACGGTGCGTTCGGCGTGTACCTGCTGTACAACACCGCGGCCCAGGTCGTCGCGCCGTTCGTGCAGGTGCTGGCCATGATCGCGCTCGCGGTCCTCGTGCTCGTCGACGGGCCCTCGTGGGTGCCGTCGTCCTGGTGGGGATGGGTGCTCCTGCTCGGCCTGCCGCTGTCGCTCGCGCTGCTGCTGCTCGCGGTCCTCCTGGACCGGGCACCCGGGGACCTCCGGCAGCTGTGGACCCTCCCGTTGTGGCCCGTCTACTCGCTGATGATGACCTTCGTCGTGCTCGACGCCGCGCGACTGGAGCTGGGGAACGCGGAGAACCGATGGAACAAGCTGGACCGGAGCGGGACGGTGTCGGTGCGCGGGCTCGTCGACGACGATGGCCCTGGCTCCTGACCGTCGTCGCCACGCTCGGCGTCGCCGTCGGAGCCGCCGTGCTCCTCGCGCGACCGTGGGAGGACGTGCCGCCGACCATGCGGCCCACCGTCACCCCCGAGCAGGAGCGCTCCGTCAGCGTCGACTTCGGCATCGTGACCGACCCCGACACGGACTGGGCGGCGATCGACCGGCACCTCGACGCCGTGGGTGCCAACGGCGTCGACCTCAACGCGGGACGGGTCGAGTTCACGGCGTTCGACTGGCCCGCTCACCCGGAGGTCGCGGCCGAGCCCGGCAGCGACCACCTGTCGCGCGCTGCCCGCGCGCTGCAGAGGACCGCCGACGGCACGCCGCGCGAGATCGGGCTCATCGTCGACGCCTACGTCCCCGAGTGGATCAAGTCCGACCCGTCGATCGCCGGGGTCTCGGCCAAGGGCACCCCCTCCCCCTACCGCGCGTCGGCCTCGGAGCTCGCCACGGGCGAGGTGGGAGACCGGCTCGTCGAGTACGTCACCGATCTCGGTGAGCGCTACAACCCCAGTCGGATCGCCGTCACCGAGCTCTTCCTCAACTTCTACAGCTTCGGCGACGACGACCTCGCCCTCTACCGCGAGATGACGGGCGCCGACGACTGGCCGCGGGACGCCGACGGCCAGATCGACGAGGACGACCCCGAGCTCGGCACGTGGCGGTCGGAGGTGCTGGCCGGGCTGCTGGCCCGGATGCGCGCCGGTCTCGACGGCGTGCGCGACGGCCAGGGCGAGCAGATCGAGCTCGCGATGGACGTCCGCGTCGGCTGGGACGACCCTGCCGCCGGTGCGCCCGCGAGCGGACACGACTACGAGATCCTCCTGCGGTCCGCCGACCGCCTGGTCGTCTGGGCGTACGTCGGGGCCAGGGCACGCACTCCCGCGGACGTCGAGCGGGTCACGGCGGCGCTGCAGTCGGCAGGCTTCGACATGTCCCGCTTCACGGTCTCCGTCGGTCTGTGGGCGGCCTCGGCGGACGCCGACCCGCCCCAGGCGATCTCGCCGGAGCGCATGGCCGCGACGCTCCGGGCCGCGACCACCCACGGCGTCGGGGACGTGAACGTCACGCCGCTCTCGCACCTGTCCCCGGCGCACCGGGCGACGCTGGCCCGGGTCTGGGGCGGCGCAGCGCCTAGCGCGTCGGCAGGTCCGGGAGGGTGACGTCCACCTCGGTCCCCTGACCCGGCACGCTGCGGATCGACATCACGCCGCCGTGGTCGTGCACGACCCGGTCGACGAGCGCGAGCCCGAGGCCCGCGCCGCGCACGCGTCGCCGTCGGGTGTTGCGGGTGCGGTAGAACCTCTGGGTGACGCGGTCGAGCTCGTCGGCCGGGATGCCGATCCCCGCGTCCGCCACGAGCAGGCGCGCCAGGTGCGACCCGGTGGGCGTCGCCCCGCTCGTCACGGAGACCTTGACCTGGGAGCCCCGGTCGCTGTACTTCACCGCGTTGCTGAGCAGGTTCTCGACCACGTGGCCCAGACGGTGGGGGTCGGAGACGAGCGGGACGACGGCGTCTCCCTCGACCACCACCTCGATCCCGGCGGCCTCGGCCGCCGGGCGCTCGCTCTCGACGGCGTCACGGACGACCTGGACGACGTCCAGCTCGTGCCCCTCGAGCACCTGACGACCCGCGACGATCTGGGCGCTGGTCAGCAGGTCGTCGATGAGCGCGCTCAGCCGTCGCGCGTTGCGCTCGACGACCCCCAGGTAGTGCCGCTGCTCGTCGTCCAGCCGGTCCTCCTCGAGCCGCAGCAGGTCCACGTACCCCAGGATCGACCCGAGCGGAGTCCGCAGCTCGTGGCTCACGAGCCCGACGAACTCGTCCTGGATGCGCTCCTCCTCGTGGCGGGCGGTGACGTCGGTGGCGACGACGAGGAAGCCCGCGGGGAGGTCCGACGCGGCCCCGGCGAGCGCGGATCGCTCGGTCACGGTGAGCTCGAGGTACCGGCGCTCCCCGTCGGGCAGCATCACGGGCCACTCGGCGACGTGGGTGGCTCCCGTGACCGCGGTACCCAGCACGACCCGGTTCGCCGCGACCCTGTCCGGGGCTCGTCCCGTGCCGGGGCCGTCCGCCTCGGCCAGCCGCGCGGCGATGGCCGCCGGTTCCACGAGCTGCGAGACGTCGAGGCCGATCAGGTCCTCCTCGGCGCGCGCGAGCACCCGCACGGTGCCCGGGCTGGCCCAGACGATCCTGCCCGAGACGTCGGTCGCCACGAAGCCCTGCTCCGTCGCGGCGGCCATGATGCCCCGCAGGTCGTCCCGGGACTCGCGCAGGTGCCGCGCCGCGGTAGCGAGCTCGTCGCGCGCACGACCCAGCTCCTGGGCCTGGCCGCGCGCCACCCCCACGAAGCCGTGCGTCCCGACCGCCACCAGGCCGAGCACCAGCAGCACCACCAGCGCGTGCATGGCGGGATGGACCCGCTCGACGGCCGTGACCGGCATCATCATCGGGCCGAACAGGACCAGCACCGAGCCGCCCATCGCCAGCACCAGCCCCCAGGCCTCCCGCTGCAGCGCCAGGCTCACGACCGGGAGGAACAGCAGCGCGTCGAAGCTCGCCAGGATCAGGCCGGAGCCGACCTCCAGCGCACCGATCGCCACCATCTGCGTCAGGGGGAGCACGCATCGCCAGCCCGGCGACCACCGGTCCCAGCGCCCGAGGCTGCCCGCCAGCTGCACCGCGACGACCAGGACCACGGCGAGCGTGAGCCACACCGGGTCCCCGTCGATCCCGCTGATGCGCATGATCACCAGCACCACGAGGAACGAGACGGTGAGCGGAAGCTGCCGCAGCCCCACGGCCTCGTCGGCGAACCACGCGCCCCAGACCCGGTCAGACGTCCGACCGAGACGGTGGACCAGGTCTCGGGTCATCAGGGGCCCGCCCCCGCCCCGCCCCGCCGGACGTTCTGGTGCGCGGCGGGGGCCCGCGGGGTCAGCAGCGAGGACAGGTCGACCGGGGCGCCCGAGTCCTGCCCGTCCACGGCGGGCGTCGCACGCACGGCCGACGACCGGGCGAGCGTCTCGCTGGCCCGGACCGTCTCCAGGGGCTCGACCTCGCGCGCCGGGCTGAACCGCGCCCAGTACCGCGCGGTCGCTCGCACCACGTCCGGCTGCATGTACTCGCGGTGGGCCTGCGACACGTAGGCCGCGAGCATCCGCAGCTTCACCTCGACGAAGCCGTCGACGTCCACGAACCGGTTCGGGGCGAAGGCCACGGTCGAGGACGGGCTCTGGAAGCACCACAGGCTGGGCACCTGGCGTGCCGCGATCTGCACCGCCCCGTTCACCGCCCGGTGGTCCTGGTGCCGGTCGTTCGCGCTGTGCGTGTACACGCGGTGCGGGTCGACCTCGGCGACGACCTCCTCGATCGCCCCGATCACGCCAGCGGCCGGGTCGATCTGGGTGTCCGGGAAGTCGAGGTGCACCAGCCGCGCGCCGACGACGTCCGCCGCCGCGAGCGCCTCCTCGTGCCGTTCCGCGGCCAGACCGCCCACCGAGCCGCCCGAGAGCGTGAGGATCACCAGCTCGTCCCCCACCGCGCCGTGGGCCGCCAGGGTGGCGCCCACCCCGATCTCGACGTCGTCGGGGTGGGCGCCGACCGCCAGGACCCGTTGCCGCGACGACTCCCGCTCCCGGCGGGCGCGCTGCGCGAGCTCGGTGGCCCGCTCCACCACCGTGGACGCCGCGACCGGCTTGACCAGGAAGTCGTCGGCGGCCTCCCGCAGGGCGGTGACGGCGTGCGTCACGGTCGGGAACGCGGTGACGATCATGATCGGCAGGGTGGGGTCGATCGCCCGGACCTCGGGCAGGATGTCCAGCCCGGAGCGCCCCGGGAGCTGGATGTCGCTCACGAGGACGTCGTAGGTCGAGCGTCTCAGCGCGGCCAGAGCCTCCTCGGCGTCCGTGGCGATGTCGACGTGCATCCCCCCGTACCGCGCGAGCGCGATGCGGACGAACTCCGCCGAATCAGGGTCGTCCTCGAGCACCAGCGCACGGAAAGTGTCGTCGGACACCGGCTCTCCCCCTCACAAGTCCCGCCTGGTCAGACCGTACGCGCCGCGCGTCGTGGACGCGCGACGACGGGCACGGGCGGTGCTCACCGGCCGGCCGCGACGACCTTCCACGGCCCGTGCTTCGACGTGCCCGGCTCCTGGTCGCGGGTCCACCACCGCGCCTCGTACCGCGCGCCGTCGTGCACCACGACGTCGCCGTCGTCGAAGATCCGCGACCCCGTCCAGACCGCCGTGCCGTCGCCGGCGCGGACGAGCTCCTGCCACGGCCCGCTCGCGGAGGTGCCCGGCTCCTGGCCGCGCGTCCACCAGGTGGCGGCGAACTGCCCGCCCTGGTGGAAGACGACGTCGCCGTCGTCGTAGGTCGCCTTCGCGTCCCACGCGGGCTCGGCGTCGCCGGGCACCTTCGCCAGCACCTCGACCTCGCTGACGATCAGGTGCGTGTCCGGGTGCGCCGTCATCACCACGCGCACCGCGTCCGCGCGCACGTCCGCGGGGACCTCGGCCACGAGCGTCCCGTCGTCGGTCGACGCCTCGCCGACGGCCCGCCAGGCGCCGTCGACGCGCGCCTCGACGGCGACGTCGGTGGCCCAGCTCCGGTGCGAGCCGTCCCGGAAGAACCGCGTCACGACGCCGGTGACGTCGCGCGCGCCCGGCAGCGTCACGGTGAGCGTGTCCTCGGGGTTCTTGGCGTCGGGGCGCCAGTTGGACCAGCCCTTGTCGGAGGTGTCGCCGTTGATGACGCGCGACGCCGGGTAGCCGGGCTCGGTGGACGTGGCGGCCGCCGAGGTGCCCTCGGCGAGCGCGGCGTTCGCCTCGCCCGGCGGGGTGACCAGCACCCGCACCGTGGCGGGCAGCGTGCCGCCCGCGCCGTCGTCGGCGGCCCCGGTCAGCTCGACCACGCCGAGCTCGTCGAACGCGCCCGCGGGGACGTCGTCCCAGGTCACCGGGCGCTGCACCGCGCCGCCGCCGGCGGCGACGGCGGTCACCGTGGCGGGCAGCCCGACCTCGGCCGCCGCCTCGCCCGCGTAGGCCTCGGCGCGGGCCGTCTCGGTCCGCTCGAGCGTGTCGACCAGCACGGTGGCTGTCGCCTGGACCGTGCCGCCGGCCGGCACCTGCACGGTGCCGCCGACCTCGACCGTGCCGGCACGCGCCCACGCGTCGTCGCCGGGCACGTCCCACGTCACCGGCAGCTCGCCGCGCGCGCCGCCCGGGTGGACGGGGGTGACGACGTCCGGCAGCACCGGCGCGACGCCCGGCGTCGTGAACACGTCCACCGGCTCGGTGCCGAGCACGGTCTCGTCGACCACGGCCCAGCGCTGGTTGGCGCCGGACGTCGCCCGGTAGGTCCCGACGGGCGAGCCGCCGGCCGTGGCCTCGCCACCCACCTCGAGCAGGGTGCGCGACGACGCGTTGACCAGCGTGTACGTGCCGTCGCCGGTGGTGGACAGGATCCAGCGCGCGGCCTCCGGGGTGTCGGCGGGGTCGGCCGGGGCGTCCGCGAGCACCGCGGAGGTGTCCTCGCTCACCGCGAGCTGCTGCCCCGTGGCCACGTTCGTCACGGCGTACCGCGTGCGGTGCGAGCCCGAGCCCTCGGGGGCGCCGAGATCCTCGAGGGTCCAGAGCTGCTCGGCCGCGGCCGGGTCGTCGGTCGCGATCTGGAGGGCGTCGCCGTCAGGTGCCAGCGAGCGGCCCGACTGCGCCCCGTCGAGCCGGACGACGTGGCCGTCCTGCGCCAGCGGCGCGTCGTCCGCGACGCCCGAGACGCCGTCGACGACGAACGTCGTCACCGACTCCGCCGGCACGGTGACCGTGGCCGCCGCGTCCTGCACGGCCACCGGCTCGCCCTCGACGAGGTACCCGTCGGTGCTGGTGGTCACCGGCGTGACCGTCGCGCCCGCCGTGGTCGCGAAGCCCGACAGGTCGAGCGTGACGTCGCGCGACGCCGTCGTGTCGTTGACGTGCACGACGGTCGCGGCGTCGCCCGCGGCCGAGACCGCGGCGGTGCTGTCCGCGTCGTCCACCCCGACCAGCCGGTCCCCGGGCGCGATGTAGTGCGTGAAGTTCTGGGTGACCCAGTACTTGGTGTTGGTGTAGATCGGGCAGGTCTCGAGCGTGTCGTCCGCGGTGCAGGAGAACGAGAGCTGGATCTCGCCCCAGTTGCCGCCCTCGGGGCTCTCGCCGCCGGGCGCCATGTTGTCGTAGTCCTCCACGGGCTGCCAGAACACCCACGCGGACGGCTCCAGCTCGCGCAGGTCGTCGACGATCTGGTGCGCGCTGCCCAGGCCGGACTCCATGGACTCGAAGTCCTGCCCGGTGCTCGACCAGGAGCCGCCGACCTCGCTCATCCACAACGGCTTGTCCTCGCCCTTGGCGATGTCGCGGACCGTGGTGCGCTGGCCCGTGCCGTACGTGTGCACGTTGAGCTGCGACACCTGGTCGCGCACGGCGTCCGGGTAGGAGTTCCAGTTGGTGGCGAAGCGGCCGGGGTTGGTCTCGTCCATCGCCGAGATCACGGCGCCGGTGCCGGAGCCGTCGAGGGCGCCCGCGAGCGCCGGGATGACCTGCTGCTGCAGCTCGGGGCCGATGTGCGCGCCCTCCTGGCGGCCGCCGGTCGGGTTGCCGTCCGCGCCGAGCTGGGTGCCCCAGTAGTTCGTGTTCGGCTCGTTGAACGGGTCGATCGTGTCGACGTCGATGCCGTGCGCGTCCTCGAGGCGCTCGACGGCGCCCACGAGGTACTGCGCGAAGTCGTCGACGCTCGCGGTCTTGAGCTGGTCGGCGTTCGCGTCGAAGTTGCCCGACACGTAGCCGGACTCGGTCATGAACCAGGGCGGGGAGTTGCTGAACGCCTCCCAGTGCGTGACGTCGTCCTTGATGCGGTCCACCCACCAGCGCTGGGTGGCGTCGGCGTCCGCGTCCCAGTGGTCCGGGTCCGCCGGGTCCCACCAGTCCACGTCCTCGCGGGTGGTGCCCTCGGGCGCCTTCCACCAGCCGTCGACGGCGCCGCCCGCGCGCAGGTAGTCGGGCACGTCGGGGGCGTTGCCGCCGCCCACGTTGTAGCGCGCGATGTTGAGGTTCAGCCCCTCGTCGCCGAACACCATGTCGGCGAGCCGGTCGCGGATCTCGTCCGGGTAGCCGCCCGTGGCGTTGGCGAACCACACGAGGCTGGTGCCCCAGCCCTCGAACGGCTCCCCCGCGTACGACGGGTCGGGGCGGACCGTCACGCCGGCGGCGTCGGACCCGGCCGCTGCGGCGGGGACCGGGGAGGTCGCGGGCTGTGCGGACGCCGGGGCCAGGCCGGAGGCGAGCAGCGCGCCCGCCGCCCCGGCGACGACGGCGATGCCTCGTCGGTGGTGCCTTCTCGTCGGGCTCATCGGTGAACCTCTCTCTCGCGTCGGTGCGATGGGTGGGGTCGTGCGACGGGTCGTGCGGGTCGGTTCGTGCGGATGTGAGGTCGGTGCGGTCGGTCGGTGCGGTCAGTCGGTGCGGCCGGCCGGGGCGGACGGCGGGGCGAGGAGGAACGCGGGCGCGGCGAGGCCGGCGTCGGCGAACGCTGCGCGGACGTGCGCGACGACGGCGTCGACGTCGACGTCCCGCACCAGCGCGAGCGTGGAGCCCCCGAAGCCGCCGCCCGTCATGCGGGCGCCGAGCGCGCCGGCGGCGACGCTCGCGTCGACGGCCAGGTCCAGCTCGGGCACGGTGACCTCGAAGTCGTCGCGCAGCGACACGTGGGAGGCGGTCATCAGCGGCCCGACCTGCTCGTACGCGCCGGCGCGCACGAGCTCGGCCACGTCCGCCGTGCGCGCCGTCTCCGTGACGACGTGCCGCACCCGGCGGCGCAGCACGCCGTCGGGGTCGTGCGGGGCCAGCGCGGCGAGGGCGTCGTCCAGGGCCACGGGGCCGACGTCGCGCAGGCTGTCGCGGCCGAGCAGCGCGGCCGCCCGCTCGCACGACGCGCGCCGGGCGGCGTACTGCCCGTCGACGAGCCGGTGCGGCGCCCGGGTGTCGACGGCGAGCAGCGCCAACCCGGCCGACGCCAGGTCCCACGGCAGCGGGACGGCGTGCTCCTCCGGCGGCAGGCCCGCGCGGAAGTCGAGCAGCAGCGCCTCGCCCGCGCGGCACAGCAGGGAGGCGGACTGGTCGAGCCCGCCCGTCGCCGCGCCGGCCACGTCGTTCTCGGCGCGGACCGACGCCTCGACCAGGCGGGACCGGCCGGCGACGGAGCCGCCCAGGCCGAGCCCGTGCACGTCGTCCAGCGCCACGGCGACGGCGCTCTCCAGCGCCGCGGAGCTGGACAACGAGGCGCCGAACGGCACGCAGGAGTCGACGGCGGCGTCGAAGCCGCCGACCGCGTGCCCGGCCTCGCGCAGCGCCCACGCCACCCCGGCCAGGTAGGCGCCCCAGCCGGAGACGCCGCCGGCCGCGCCCCCGTCTGCGCCGACGTCGGCGAGGTCCGCCTCCCACAGGCCGTCGGCCTGCGCCGACGCGAGGCGGACGACGTCGTCGGTGCGCGGCCGCAGCGCGACGTACGTGCGGTGCGGCAGCGCGGTGGGCAGGCACAGCCCGGCGTTGTAGTCGGTGTGCTCGCCGATGAGGTTCACGCGGCCCGGCGCGGACCACACGCCGACGACCGGGTCGCCGGCAGGGTCGCCGCCGAACGCCCGGGCGAAGACGTCCCGGGCGCGCCGGGCGCCCTCGGCCGGCGGCCACGCGACGTGCCAGCCGGCGTCGTCCACGGGCTGCGCCCCCATCAGGCCTCCGTGGGGCCGAGGTCGGGGGCCGCGACGAACCGCGCGCGGGGTGCGGCGGCGCCGTGCAGCTCGAGCAGCACCAGCTCGTTGCCCTCGGTCCGCAGGAGCGGGCCGGGCACGTAGAGCGTGCCCGTGGGCCCCTGGCTCGAGTACCGGCCGAGCAGCTCGCCGTTGACCCACACGAGGCCGCGGGTCCAGCCGTCCAGGCGCAGGAAGTGGTCGACGCCCGCCACGGAGCCGAACGTGCCGCGGTGGAACGACGGCCCGGCGACGGGCCCGCCGACCGGCCCGTCGAGCCGGCCGGCGTCGTCCGCGGCCGCCCACAGGGCGTCGTCCAGGAGCGCCGGGGCGTCCTCGAGGCGCAGGGGCACGGCCTCCCAGTCGGTGAGCTCGCGGGTGGCGGTGCGCACCGTCCCGACGATCCCCTTGGGCTCGCCGATCCGGGGGCCGTAGTTGACGCGCCCCCGGTCCTCGACGAGCAGCGTCAGGGTGCCGGCCCGCCGCGGCAGCGGCAGCGACCAGGCGTGGGCGGTGCGGTCGAGCACGCCCACCGGATCGCCGTCGAGCGCGACGACGGCGCGGTCGCGCACCTCCTCGACCACCAGGACGGCGTCGTCGGCCGTGATCTTCGTGCCGTACAGCGCGAAGCCGGACCACTGGCGCAGGTCGTCCATCGTCGGGGGCTGCGGGGCCGACGTCCGCGACCTCCGCCCGGACACCAGGTCCAGGACGGCGTCGAGCGCCACGCGCCGGTCGAGGACGACGTCGAGCTCCGGTGCCGGGGCCGGCTCGAGGGGCACCTCGTCCGGCACCGACGCGTGCTTGGCGATCACCGCGCGCAGGGCGTGGAACTTCGCGGTGGGGCCGCCGTGCTCGGACAGCGGGGCGTCGTAGTCGTACGACGTGGTGATGGGCAGGTACGTGCCCTTGTCGTTCGCCCCGTTGGTCAGCCCCAGGTTGGTGCCGCCGTGGAACATGTAGAGGTTGACCGACGCGCCCGCGCCGAGCAGGTCGTCCAGGTCCGCCGCCGTGGTCTCCGGCGCGGTGACGTGGTGCTCGAGCCCCCAGGAGTCGAACCAGCCGTCCCAGAACTCCGTGCACATCAGCGGCCCGGTGGGCTGGTGCCGCCGCAGCACGGCGAGCCGCTCCAGCGACCGCGAGCCGAAGTTCGCGGTCTTGTGCAGCTCGGGCAGGCCGCCGAGCGACAGGTGCTCGTCGTCGGCCTGGTCGCACGTGAACAGGGGCACCTCGATGCCCTGCTCCCGCGTGAGGTCGACGAGCGCCCGCAGGTAGCGGGTGCGCTCGTCGGCGGGCACGCCCGGGTAGGCGCCGTACTCGTTCTCCACCTGCACCAGGAGCACGGGGCCGCCGCGCGTCACCTGCCGCTCGGCCACCAGCGGCAGGAGGTGCGCGTAGTAGGTGCCGATGGCCGCGAGGAACGCGGGGTCGTGCCGCCGGACCCCCGCGCTCCCGCCGGCGAAGAGCCAGGCGGGCAGCCCGCCCCCGTCCCACTCCGCGCAGATGTACGGCCCGGGCCGCACGATCGCGTGCAGCCCCTCCGCGGCGACGAGGTCGAGGAAGCGGCCCAGGTCGCGGCGGCCGGTGAGGTCGAACTCGTCCGGCTCGGGCGCGTGGAAGTTCCACGGCACGTACGTCTCGATCGTGTTCAGCCCCATCAGGCGCGCCTTGCGGATCCGGTCCGCCCACTGGTCGGGGTGCACGCGGAAGTAGTGCAACGCCCCGCTGATCACCTGGAAGGCGCGGCCGTCGAGCAGGAAGTCCTGCTCGCCGATCTGGAACGTGGGCATGGGGCGGAAAACCTCTCCGGGATCGAGGAGCGCGAGGTCGCGCCGGGCGGCGCGAGCGTCTCTGCCGGTCAGGGATCCGGTCCGGGACGCTGACCGACAGAGACGATCGTCGGGACTACTTGTTGACGGTGAAGCCCTGGCCGTTGCCGTACGTGGCGGACTGCTCCTGCCACTTCGCGAGGCCGTCCGTCAGCGTGGTGCCGGAGACGTACGCCTGGCCCACCGTGTCGTTGAAGATCGAGTTCGCGTAGACCTGGAACGGCAGGTACTGCCAGCCCTCGACGACGTTGGCCGCGGAGTCGGCGAGCACCTCGTTGATCTTCTGGCCGCCGAAGTACTCGGACTCGGCGCTGCGGAACTCGTCCGACTCGAGGTCGGCCGTGGTGGCCGGGAACGCGCCGCCGTCGAGGCGGGCCTGCACGCCGTCACCGTTCGTGGCGTAGTCGACGAAGGCGTAGGCGAGCTCCGCGTTCGTGCTGGCGGCGGGCACGGTCAGCGACGAGCCGCCGTTCTCGGAGGTGGCGTGCTGCCCGGCCTCCCACTGCGGCATCTCGGCGACGCGCCACTTGCCCTTGCCCTGCGGGACGCCGGACTCGAGGTTGGCGGGCATCCACGCGCCGATGGTCAGCGTCGCGATGGTGCCGTTGCCGAGGCCCTGGTACCACTCGTCGCTCCACGAGCCGACGGGGGCCAGCAGGTCCTCGTCGATCAGCTGCTGCCACACGTCCGCGAACTTCTGCGTGCCCTGGTCGCCGGCGAAGTCGATCGTCACGTCGGTGCCGTCGACCTGGTACGGGTGCCCGCCCGCCTGCCAGATCATGCTGGTGGTGAAGCCGGCGTCGCCGATGTCGTTGGCGATGTACGCCTTCGGGTCCTTCTCGTGGATGGTCCGGGCGGCCTCGAGGTACTCGTCCCAGGTGGTCGGCACGTCGACGCCGTACTTCTCGAAGACGTCCTCGTTGTAGAAGAGGGCCATGGGGCCGGAGTCCATGGGCAGGCCGTAGACGCCGTCGCCGCTGTGCACGGAGCTCCACGGGCCGGTGCTGAACGTGCCGTCCAGGTCGTCCGCGCCGAGCGGGCCGAGGTTCGTCAGCGCCTCCGAGATGGCGAACTGCGGCACGGCGTAGTACTCGACCTGCGCGACGTCGGGCACCCCGTCGCCCGCCGAGATCGCGTTCTGCAGGGCCGTGTACTGGTCGTTGCCCGTCCCGACGTTCTCGAGGTTCACCGTGACGTTCGGGTACTTCTTCTCGAAGTCGGTCACGACCTGCTCCAGCGTGGGCTCCCACGCCCACACGGTGATCTCGCCGCCCTTCTCGAGGACGGCGGCGGTGTCGACGGGCGCGGCGTCGCCGCCGCCGGAGCCGCCGTCGTCGCCGGAGCCGCAGGCGGCCAGGCCGAGGGCGAGCACGCCGGCGAGGGCGGTACCGCGCGCCAGGTGGCGGGATCGTGCGTTCATGGGGTCCTCACTTCGTTGTCAGACGGGGGATACGCGGGGAGGTACGGGGTCACTCCTTGACGGACCCGGCGGCCAGGCCGGACTGCCAGTAGCGCTGCAGCAGCAGGAAGGCGGCGACCAGCGGCAGGATCGTCAGCAGCGCGCCGGTGATGACGAGGTTGAAGATGGCCTCGCCGCCGGCGGTGGCGGCCTGCGCGTTCCAGGCGTTCAGGCCCAGCGTCAGGGGATACCAGGACGAGTCGCGCAGCATGATCAGCGGCAGGAAGTAGTTGTTCCAGGTGGCGACCATCGTGAACAGCAGCACGGTGACGATCCCCGGCGCGAGCAGCGGCAGGCTCACCCGGAAGAAGGTGCGGAACTCCCCCGCCCCGTCGATCCGGGCCGCCTCGAGCAGCTCGCCGGGGATGGCCTCGGCCGCGAAGGTCCACATGAGGTACAGGCCGAACGGCGAGATCAGCGACGGGATGATCACGGCCCAGGGGGTGTTCGTCAGGCCCAGCTGGCTGAACATGAGGAAGGTCGGGACGGCGAGCGCCGTGCCGGGCACGGCCACCGCGCCGATGACGAGCGCGAACACCCCGCGCTTGCCCGGGAAGTCGAACTTCGCGAGGGCGTAGCCGCCCAGGATGGCGAGGAACGTCGCGCCGCCCGCGCCCACGACCACGTACAGCACGGTGTTGCCGAACCACCGCACGAAGACGCCGTCGTCGTAGGTCAGCGTGGTGACGATGTTGTCCCACAGCGAGAACGAGTCGCCGAACCAGAGGCCGAACGAGGAGAACAGGTCCTCCTGCGTCTTGGTCGCGTTGATGAGCAGCCAGGCCAGCGGCACCAGCGAGTACACGAGCACGACGGCGGTGAGCACCGTGAGCAGCGGGCTGCGGCGCGGCCGGGCCACCGAGTGGTGGCGCGGGGTGCGCAGCCTCGGGGCGGGACGGGCGGGGGCGGTCAGCGTCGACACGGGTCACGCCTCCTTGCGCATGCCGCGCAGCTGCACCACGTAGGCGATCACCATGGTGATCAGGCCCATGATGATGGCCACGGTCGCGGAGTAGTTGTACTGCTGGCCGGAGAACGACAGCGAGTAGGCGTACAGGTTGGGCGTGTACGACGTCGTGATGGCGTTCGGGGCGAGCGACTGCAGGATGCTGGGCTCGTTGAAGAGCTGGAAGCTGCCGATGATCGAGAAGATCGTCGCGATGACGAGCGCGCCGCGGATGGCGGGCAGCTTGATGGCGCTGATGACGCGCCACTGGCCGGCGCCGTCGATCTCCGCCGCCTCGTACAGCGAGTGCGGCACGACGCGCAGCGCGGAGTAGAAGATCAGCATGTTGTAGCCGACGAACTCCCAGGTCACGATGTTGCCGATCGACGCCAGGACGAGGTCCGGCGACAGAGGGTTCGGCAGGCTGACGCCGAAGGCGTCGTTGATGTTGCCCACCAGGCCGAAGCGCGTGCCGTACATGAAGCCCCACATGAGGGCCGCGACGACGGCCGGCACCGCGTAGGGCATGAAGATCGAGATCCGGAAGAAGCTCTTGCCGTACAGCCGGCCGCTGTCGATCGCGAGGGCGACCAGCAGCGCGATGCCGAGCATGATCGGCACCTGCACCAGCAGGAACAGGCTGACGCGGCCGAGGCCCTCCCAGAACTGCGGGTCGGCGAGCGCCTGCGCGTAGTTCTCGAGCCCGACGAACGTGGTGCCGCCCACCATCTGCGTGCGGAACACCGACAGGTACAGCGAGTAGGCGATCGGGGCGAGGAACACCAGCGCGAACACCAGCATGAACGGGCCGACGAACATCCATCCCGTCCAGCGCCGACGGCTGCGGCGCACGGCGGGCACGGCGGTCGGGGCGGGCGGCGAGGATGCCGGAGCGTCTGCGGTCACGAAGCAACTCCCAGGAGGACGGAGCCAAATGTTTACGTAAACATCATGGCCGGACTAGAGTGTCGCGAGGCGCCGGGGATGTCAAGCCCCGCGCGTCGGCAGAGTCACGCGATGCCGCACGAGAAGCGGCACGAGAGGCGGCGATGGTGGAGACGAACGGCGCGCCCGGCGTGCAGACCCGAGGGCGGGCACGCCCCCGGACGGCGCCCTCGATGGCCGAGGTCGCGGCGCTCGCGGGCGTCTCCTCGCAGACCGTCTCCCGCGTCTCGATGGGGCTCGACAACGTCAAGCCCGCGACGCGCGACCGCGTGCTCGCCGCCATGGCCGAGCTGGGCTACGCGCCCAACACCGCCGCCCGCGCGCTGCGGTACGGGAGCTTCCGCACGCTCGGGGTCATCGCGCACCAGCTGGCCCGCACGGGCGAGTCGCGCACCGTCGAGGCCGTCGTCGAGGCCGCCCGTGCGGAGGGCTACACCGTCACCATCGTCGACGTCGAGAGCCCGTCCCCCGACGACGTCTCCGCGGCCGTCACCCGCCTCTCCCACCAGGCGATCGACGGGCTCGTCATCGTGCGCGCCGAGTCCGCCACCCCGGACACGCTCGCCCTGCCCGCGCAGCTGCCCGTCGTCGTCTCCGACTCGCGCTTCGTCGGCACGCACCCCGCCGTGCGCGCCGACCAGACGGAGGGCGCGCGCCTCGCCGTGCAGCACCTGCTGGACCTCGGTCACCGCACCGTGCACCACGTCGCGGGCCCCGACGACTCGCTGCCCGCCCGGAGCCGCATCGACGCCTGGCGCGCCACGCTCGAGGCCGGCGGCCGAGCCGTCCCCGAGCCCCTGCACGGCGACTGGACCGCCCGGACCGGGTACGCCGTCGGCCGCGAGCTGGCCACCGACCCCGACGTCACCGCGGTGTTCTGCGCCAACGACGAGACCGCGGCCGGCGTGCTGCACGCCCTGCACGAGGCCGGGCGCCGGGTGCCGGACGACGTGTCCGTCGTCGGCTTCGACGGCATCACCCTCGCCGAGCACCTGTGGCCGCCGCTGACCACCGTGGAGCAGGACTTCGCGCGCATCGGCAGCAGCCTGGTCGACCTGCTGCTGCGCCAGGTGCGCGACGAGGTCGACCTGAGCGGCACGCACGAGACCGTGCCCGTACGGCTCGTCGTGCGGGAGAGCACCGGTCCGGCGCCGCGACGGCCGTGACGCCCGGCCCGGTCAGAGCGCGATCGCGGCCCGGGTCGTGACCAGGCCGACGTCGCCGAGGAAGCGCTCCAGCGCGATCATCGCGACCCCCGTGGCCACCGAGTTCCCCCGCACCGTCGAGATCTCCAGGCTCAGCCCGGCGGCGGACACCCCCGGCGCCTCCTCGACCAGGCGCGCGCGGGCGAGCGGCAGCAGACGGTCGCCGATGGCCCACGTCGTCCAGCCCGTGAGGGTCACCCGCTCCGGGTTCACCACCGCCACCAGGTCCGCGAGCGCGGACCCGAGGTAGCGCGCGGTCGTCGCGAGCGTCTCCTCGACCGCCGGGTCGGGCGCGTCCGCCGCGCTGGCCCTCGCGAGCGCCTGGATGAACTCCCGCTGCAGGTCCAGGTCGCACAGCGCGTGCTCGGGCGCGATCTCGCGGAGCGTCTGCTGGATGCCGGGCGCGCCGACGTACGCCTCGACGCAGCCGCTCCGCCCGCACCGGCAGCGCCGGCCGTCGACCGCGAGCAGGGAGTGCCCCCACTCCCCCGCGGCGTTGGTCGCGCCGCGCAGGATGCGGCCCTCCAGGACGATCCCCGCCCCGACCCCGGTGCCGAGGTTCACCGTCACCATCGAGTCGGCCCCGCGGCCGGTGCCGAACCACAGCTCCGCGGTCGCGATCGCCTTGAGCGGGTTGTCGAGCACCAGGGGCACGCCGATCCGGTCGCGCAGGCTGTCCAGCTCGACCGATCGCCAGCTCCAGTGCGGGACGACGACGGCGACCCCCGACGCGCGCTGCACGATGCCGGGGAGGGCCACCCCGACGCCGAGGACGTCGGCGGCGTCCACGCCGGCCCTCGCGAGGGCGGCGTCGAAGGTTCGGCCGATGCCCTCGACGACGTACTCGGGTGAGCTCTCGTGCTCGTCGCGCGGGGTCTCGGCCGCCGCCACCTCGTCGAGGGCGGCGTCGAACACGATCGCGCGCACGTACGTCTCCGCGACGTCGATGCCCACCACGCGGCCGCGGTCGGCGTTGATGCGCAGGCTGGCGGTGGGCCGCCCGACCCGGCCGGCACTGAGCCGCGACTCGGTGACGATGCCCTCGGAGAGCAGGTCGCCGACGACGGTGGCCACGGTGGCCGGGCTGAGCCCGGTCGAGCGGGCCAGCTCGTTGCGGGTGGCCTCCTCGGCCGACAGCAGGGCGTGCATCACGTCCAGCCGGGACTCGCTGCGGATGTCGCGCGACGTCCGCCTCTCGACTGCCATGGTCACTCCTGGGTGGCGACGGTGCGAAGACGCGCCAGCTGCGGTCGGTTCGGCCCGGCGGTCGCGCGCACGAGCAAGCGTAGCCCGCCCTCGTTCCAGGCCGCAGGAAGCCAGAGGCGGGTCGGCCGGCCCCCGGAGAACCGGGGCGCGGCGGGGTCGTCGAGCCAGACCCGGCCGAGCAGCTCGCCGTGCGCGAAGGCGCTCACACGCACCTGGGTGCCGGCGAACCACAGGGACCACCCGCCGGGCGGCAGCGCGACGTCGAACCACGCCTCGTCGCCGGGCTCGAGGTCCAGCGGCAGCCCCACGTCCGCGCCCGGGGCCGGCCGCGCGGCCAGCCCCACGAGCGCCGTGTCCGGCTGCGCCTCGACCTGCCAGCCGCGCACGGGGTCGAGGCGCAGCAGCTCCGCCCCGCTCAGCGCGCCCGGCGTGTGCGACAGCGTGACGACGACGTCCGCGCCCTCCCCGGGCGCCAGGTGGAGCCACGGGTCCTCCGCCGTCACCGTGCGCCGCGCGCCGTCCACCCGTACGTCGACCGCCCCGGGCACGCCGTCGAGGCGCAGGGCGTGGTGCCGGACGCCGTCCACGGGCAGCGACCGCCGGTACGTGACCGGCCGCCCGACCCGCGTGCTGCTCCAGCCGCCGAGCGTGCGCAGCGGCGCCGGGTCGCCCGCCCACTGCTCCCCGCCCCCGACGCTCCAGTGCGCGGACACGTCGTCACGGGCCGCGACCGACCAGACCCGCCCGAGGCCGCGCAGCGACCCGGCGCGCAGGCCGGGCAGCCGGGCGTCGTCGAAGTTGGCGTGGCCCCAGGTCTCGACGGTCGCGGTCAGCCGGCTCGCGCCGCCGGTCGCCACCACCGTCGTCGCGCCGAAGCGCGCGAGGGTCGGGCGGACGACGCCGTCGAGGGCGAGGTCGACCATGTCGCCCGCGCCCTCCAGCAGCAGCGCGGCGGCGCCGGTGACGTCGGCCGCGTAGTGCGTGCGGCCGCGGTGGACTCCGACCTCCTCCGACGCCGGCGGAAGGTCGTACGCCTCGGGTCGGCCGTCGCGGACGGGCAGGTCGAGCCGCACGGCCCGCGCCACGTCGGTGACGCGGACCGTCGCGTCCTGCGCGGGGTCGGCGTCCACGTCCCCCGCGGGCACGGGCGGGGCGGAGCTCTCCCCCGGCCCCGGCACGTCCTGCGGGTGGCGCAGGACGACCTCCCACCGGTCGTCGCCGGCACGCGCGGTCGCGCGGACCGGCGCTCCTGGTGCGGGCGCGGCCAGCTCCACGAGCGTCGTGCGGCCGTCGTGCGCCTCGAGGACGAGGACCGCCCGGCCCTCGCCGGCGAGCTCGAGCCCGGTGGGTCCCGCCGCGACGAGGTCGGCGGTCGACAGGCGCAGCGTCCCGGGTGCCCCGAACCGGCCGAGGGGCAGGTCCCGCAGCACCAGCAGGCACGACGCGGGCGGCAGCGCCACCTCCACGGTCGCCGAGCCTTCGGCGTCGACCGGCAGCAGCGCCTCGGCCCACGACTCCCCGAGGTTCGGCACGCCGAGGAGCGAGCCGCCGCCGTCGAGCCCGAGGCACGACGGCGACGCGCTCGTCGGCGCCGACGTCGCGTACGCGCCGGGCGCCGCCCGGGGCACGCCGCGCGCCAGGGCCGGGCCGAGGGTCCGCACGACGGCGGCCAGCACGCGCGCCTGGGCCGTCTCCGGGCGCGGGGCGCCGACCGGCGAGAGGAACCCGCCGAAGTCGTAGTCGTGCGTCATGAAGCTGCCCGGGTCGCCCCAGTTCCCCACCGACGGCGTGTACCCGAGGTCGAAGCCGGACGCCTGCAGGTAGGGCGCGAGGAGCGTCGCGCCGCTGACCAGCAGCCGGCGCAGGGTGACGTGCCGCCGGTTCGTCTCGGTGACCAGGAGCGGCAGCCCCCGGTCGGCGACGAGGTCCGCGTAGCGGCGCACCTCCGCCTCGACGTGGGGCGACCGGTCGTCCGGGTAGAAGTTGAACGCCGGCGCCACGCCGTCGACCCCGCCCGTCGCGCCGACCAGGTCGCCCTGGCCGGCGCACGCGACGAGCGGCACGGTGATGCCGTGCTCGCGCGCCGTGGCCGCGAGCGCCCCGACGTAGCCCGCCCGGTCGTCGCAGTCGAAGAAGTCGAGCTCGTTCTCCAGCTGCACGGCCACGACGCTGCCGCCGCGGCCGTGCTGGCGAGCGGCCAGGATCGGCAGCACCTGGTCGAACCACTCCCGCACCCGGGCCAGGTAGCGCGGCTCGGCCTGGCGCAGCCGCAGCCCCGGCTCGAGCGTGAGCCAGGCGGGCAGCGCGCCGCCGTCCCACTCCGAGCAGATGTACGGCCCGGGGCGGGCGACCACGAGCAGCCCCGCCTCGTGGGCGAGGTCGAGGAACGTCCCGACGTCGCGCCGCCCGGTGAAGTCCCACCGGCCGGGCTCGAGCTCGTGGAAGTTCCACGGCAGATAGACGTCGACGGCGTCGTACCCCGTCGCCCGCACCTGGGCGAGCCGCGCCGCCCACTCCTCGCGCGGCAGGCGGAAGGAGAAGAGGGAGGCGCACAGCAGCGCCTTCTCCTCGCCGTCCACCACCAGGCCCGAGGGGCCCAGCACCACGCTGCCGGTCACGCTGCCGGTCACGCTGCCGGTCACGCTGCCGGTCCCGCTGCCGGTCACGCTGCTGGTCACGCTGCTGGTCACGACCGTCACTTCACACCCGCGCTTCCGACGGAGACGTTCATCTCGTAGAGGTACTTCTGGCCGAGGTAGTACACGACGATCATCGGCAGCGTCAGCATGATCGAGCCGACCATGACGAGGTTCCACGGCGGCAGCTGCATGGCGTTGCTCGTGGAGGTCATGTACTGCAGGCCGAGCGCGAGCGGCATCGTCTCCTCGGAGTTGAGGTAGATGAGCGGCCCCATGAAGTCCCCCCACGCGTGCGTCAGCGTGAAGATCGCGATGGCCGTGAGGATCGGCCACATCATGGGCAGCACGATGCGCCGGTAGATGCCGAAGTAGCCGAGCCCGTCCACCTGCGCGGCCTCGTCCATCTCGCTCGGGATGCGGGAGACGAACTGCCGCACGAGGAACACGTTGAACGCGTTGGAGAAGAAGCTCGGCACGATGAGCGGCAGGTAGGTGTTCACCCAGCCCAGCTCCTTGAACAGCAGGAACTGGGGGATCATCGTGATCTGCGCGGGGATCATCATGGTGGCGAGCACGACGACGAACATGACGTTCTTGCCGGGCGCGCGCAGGCGGGCGAACGCGTAGCCGACCAGCGACGACGAGAGCACCTGGCCGACGGCGGACAGGGTCGCGATGATCACCGAGTTCAGGACGAACCGGCCCACGGGCAGGCCCGTGGCCGTGAAGACGTCGCTGAAGTTCGACCAGAGGAACTCCGTGGGGATCACGGTGAACGCGTTCTGCGCGCTGGTCTGGTCGCTCGCCAGCGCGATGGAGACCATGAGGATCAGCGGCACGAAGAAGACCGCCGAGACGATCAGCAGCACCGCGTAGGTGGCGGGCGACGCCTTGAACGCCTTGAGCGTGCGGGCCGTGGCGCCGCGGCCGGGCGCGACGGCCGGCTCGGCCGCGGCGGCGGGTGGGGCCTGGGTCGCTGCGGCCATCACCGCACCTCCGTCTCGTAGAACACCCAGCGCCGCGACGTGCGGAACGCGAGCGCGGTGAAGCCGATGATGACGACGAACAGCAGCCAGGCGACGGCCGACGCGTAGCCGAAGTGGTAGAAGCCGAAGGCCTGGTCGAACAGCAGCGGCACCACCATCTGGCTGGCGTTGTCGGGTCCGCCCTGGGTGAGGATGTACACCTGGGAGAAGATCTGGAACGCGCCGATCAGCCCCATGATGAGGTTGAAGAAGATGATCGGCGTGATCTGCGGGAACGTGATCGACCAGAACTGCCGGAACGGACCCGCCCCGTCGATCTCGGCGGCCTCGTAGAACTCCCGCGGGATCCCGTTCATGGCGCTGAGCAGCAGGACGGTGGCGCTCCCGGCGCCCCACGCCGACAGCACGACGAGCGCGGGCTTGACCCACAGCGGGTCGAGCAGCCAGTCGGGCCCCTGGATGCCGAGCACCCCGAGCAGGTCGTTCAGCGGGCCCGACGGCGCGAGCACCATCTTGAACACCATCGCGGTGGCCACGAGCGGCACCAGCGTGGGCAGGTAGATCATCGTGCGGAAGAACTTGCGGCCGCGGACCTTCTTGTTGAGCAGGTTGGCCAGCCAGAGGCCGACCGCCAGGCCGAGCGGGACCGAGACCGCGGCGTAGAAGAAGGTGTTCCACAGGGCCTTCCAGAACACCGGGTCGCCGGTGAGGGCCTGGACGTAGTTGTCCAGCCCGACGAACACGGGCGGCGTGAACGAGTCCCACTCGGTGAGCGAGATGTACACGGACGCGATCATCGGGCCCAGCAGGAACCCGACGAAGCCGACGAGCCAGGGCGAGATGAACAGCCAGAAGAACCGGGCCTCCGTCCGGCCCCGCCGGGACAGCTTCGGGCGGGGCAGGCGTGCGGCGCGCCGGCCCCCCGCGCGGCGCGGGCTCTGGGCCCGCGCCGCACCGAGGACGGCGCCGAGGTCGGCGGCCATCGTCAGCCCTGGCCGACGATCGACTCGAGCTTCGTCTGGATCGCGTCGAGCTGCGTCTTCGCGTCGCCGCCCTCGTTCCAGAACGTGCCCAGGTTGTCGTCGAACGTCGCCTGCATCTCGTTCCACTCGGGGATCAGGGGCGACGTGAAGACGAAGTCGGACGACTCCGCGAACGCACCCATGTTGATGTCCTTCGTGGCCCACTCCGGCTCGAGGAACGCGTCCGACTGCTGCACCTGGACGTTGGCGGGCACGTCCTGCGCGTTGTCGATGATGACCTGCTGCGCCTCGGCGTCGGTCAGGTAGTCGATCGCCTCGAACGCCTTGTCCGCGTGCTCGGAGTCGCGCGAGATCGCCAGGCCGGAGCCGAAGGCCGACACGGCCTGCTCGTCGCCCTGCCACATCGGGGCGATGTCCCAGTCGAAGTCCGACTCGAGGAGGCCGCCGATGGCCCAGAACCCGGTCGTGTTCATCGCGACCTTCTGCGCGGCGAACGCCGGGTCGCCGCCCATGTCGGGCCCCATGTCGGCGTACTCGGCCGCGGTCGGCACGACGTGCTCCTTGAAGGTGAGGTCGTTCGCCCACTGCAGCGCGTCGACGACCTCCGGGGTGTTCACCGTCGGGGCGCCCGAGTCGTCGATGATCTGGCCGCCGTTCTGGTAGGCGAAGCTCCACCACTGCGCCCACCAGCCGGCGCCGCCGTAGCCCCACTGCTCGCCCGGCACGGTGAGCTTCTCCATCGCCGCCTGGGCGTCCTCCTGCGTCCAGTCCGCCGTGGGGTAGTCCACGCCGGCGGCGTCGAAGAGGTCCTTGTTGTAGTAGACGATCATCGCGCCGGAGCGGTCCGGGATCGCGTAGACCTTGTCCTGGTAGGAGTACAGGGAGCCGGTGGGTCCGAAGCGCTCGTCGAGGTCCATGCCGGACTTCGACACGTACTCGTCCAGCGGCAGGATCTGGTTCTTGGACGAGTAGACGTTGACGCCCTCGGCGACCTGCATGATGTCCGGGCCGTTGCCGCCCGCGATCATCGTCTGCACCTTCTGCTCGTACTGGTCGCTCGGGATGAGCTGGAGCTTGACCTTGATGTCGGGGTGCGCCTTCTCGAGCATGTCGACGCGCTCC
This sequence comes from Isoptericola sp. NPDC056134, assembly GCF_042264825.1. Taxonomy (NCBI): domain Bacteria; kingdom Bacillati; phylum Actinomycetota; class Actinomycetes; order Micrococcales; family Promicromonosporaceae; genus Isoptericola; species Isoptericola sp. NPDC056134. The sequence continues at coordinate 45,083 of NZ_JBHJVM010000004.1, read as the reverse complement.
TGGTACGACGTCTTGTCGACGTCGCCGCCCCAGACCGTCATCGTCAGGGTCGTGACCCCGCCGTCGCCCGAGTCCTCGCCAGAGCCGCACGCCGCCAGCGCCGACATGCCCAGCGCGGCGAGCGCCACCCCGGCGACGCCCCTGCTCCATCGCGTCCTTGCGTTCATCGTCTCCGCCTCTCTGCGGTGGGCCGGTCGTCGTCGACCGTCCCCTCGATTACAACGTTGGTAAAACTAACCCCTGGATAAATAGATGTCGACGGTTCAGGGATCACGAAGTGGTCACGGCGGCCGGGCGACCCGGCCCGGCCCCGCGTCAGCCGCAGGTACGTGCCGCGTACCCGACGGCGACCGCCGGCCCGTCGCCCATCGCGACGGTCGCGGTGCCCGCGTCGAGCGCCCGCCCCCGCGTGCTCACCACCGCGGACCCGCTGGCGCCCGGTGCCACGCCCCGCACGGTGCGGTCCCCGACCGCCGTCCGGATCTCGACGTCGCCGGCGCGGTCCGTCGCGTTGCGGACGGTCGTCACGAGCTGGACGCGCCCCTGGCCCACGCAGCGCGCGGCCACGGACGGCTCGACCGCCGTCGGCGGCGCGTCCACCGTGAGCTCCGGGATCTTGAGGTACGAGCCCGGGGTCGCGAAGGTGATCCGCACCGCCGAGGCCCAGACCGGGTCGAGGGCGACGGCCGTCCGGGTGCCGTTCGCGCCCGGAGCCACGTCCTGTGCCGTCGTCGCGTGCCAGGCGCCGTCGGCGTCCCGGTACTCGACGCCGAACCGGGCGATCGTGCCCTCGATGTTCGTGAACGCGACCTGGTCGACGACGTGCGCCGCGGCGGGCTCCACGGTGAAGGTCACCTCGTCCTGCGTCGAGCCGCTCGCCCACGTGGACCACGACGTCGACGCCTTGCCGTCGCAGGCGCTCTCGGCCGGCATCGTCTCCCAGTCCGTCTGGTGGAAGCTCGCCGAGACGGTCGTCCCGTCGACCCCGCACAGCTCGACGACGCCGTCCTCGGACACCTCGATCGCACGGCTGAACGTGCGGCCCGCGGAGAACCGGTCGTCGGCGGCGAGGGTGCCCGTGATCGTGTGCTCGCCGCGCGTGGCGAACGACGTCGCGTCCCAGGTCACGGCCACGTCGGCGGTGACGCCGTCCACCTCGACCGGCACGGTCGCGGGCAGGTCGTCCCCGAAGTCCTCGCCGGGCCCGACCCGCTCGGGCAGGCCGTCGTCGACCACCGACCAGACGCCGTCGCCCAGGCCGCGCGCGCCCCAGTAGCTCTCGTCCCAGCCGTCACCCCAGCGCTCCGGGTCCTCCACGGCGGGGTTGCGCATCTCGGCGCGCCCGTTCTCGCCGATGGTGATCGGCAGCCACACGTACGTCGAGTCGGCAGCACCGGCGTTCCAGCGGTCGCCCATGTAGACGAACCGGCCGCCGCCCAGGTCGAGCACGTTCGTGGACTGCGAGCCGAACGTGGACCGGCGCGTGTCGCCGACGGACAGCAGCCCGTCGCCGCCCTCGGGGATGGAGCCGTACGGGACGTCCTCGTACCGGTCGTCGGGCTCGACCCCGCGGATCCACGGCCCGAGGATGCTGTCGGCCGTGTAGTACGTCTGCGGGTTGGGGTCCCACCCCGTCGCGCCGGACGCGACGGCGTAGTACCGGCCGCCGTGCTCGAACAGCGCGGGCGCCTCGAGCATCCCGCACTCCTTGACGATCTGGAAGTCCTCCCCGCGCACCGGCGCCTCGGCGGTGCCGTCCGCGAAGAGGTACGGGTACCGGCCGTCCTCCGAGTACTGCCCGGCGCCCGCCATGTCCGTGCCCGTGGTGTGCGTGACGTTCGTGTACGTCTCGTCCAGCTCGGCCACGTAGAGCGACCGGTTCTCCTCCGAGGAGTAGACGATGTACGCCGTGCCGTCGTCGTCCTGGAACACGGTCATGTCGCGCGCCTGGCCCGGCACCGCGGCGGAGATGCAGTCCTGGTAGCCCGTCCGGTTCGGCATCCGGTACACGCCCGTCATGCGGAACGGGCCGGTCGGGCTGTCCGACACCGCCACGCCCGCCATGGAGCGCGCGTACATGCTGCCGCCCGACGTCGTCTGGCCGTCCGAGTGCCACCACAGCACCCACTGGTCGGTCGCGGAGTTGTACAGCACCTTGGGCCGCTCGAAGATCGTCGTGCGGTCGGCCGCCTCGTTCGTGTCGAGGTGGTAGTCGAGCTCCGCGATCCGGTCGGCGCGCGGCTGGCCGGCGTCGTCCACGGTGTCGTAGAGCGCGTCGAAGTACTCCGACTCCAGGTCCGACGGGTCGGACACGGACCGCAGGACGACGCCCTCGTCCGTCCAGTTCTTGGTGTCGTACGACTTGTACGCGTGCACGCCGGGGCTGCCGTAGTAGCCGTTGCTGCGGTCCTCGCCGTACCAGTAGTAGACGGTGCGGCCGTCCTCCTCGCTCTGCACCACCTGGCCGCCGTGCGCCTGGACGTGCTCGCCGCCGTCGTCCAGCCAGGGCGGCGAGAAGTAGTCGTCGGCGCCGGTCCCCGGGTCGAGGACGGCGGGAAAGCGCGTGTACCCGGCGGTGTCGGCAACTCCGCCGGAGCCGTCGGAGCTGCCTGAAGGGTCGTCGGCCGCGGCGCCGGCCGTGGCCTGCAGGCCGACCAGCGCGAGGGCGAGGCCGACGCCGCCGGCGGCCGCCCGGCGGCCCAGGGGCGGCGCGGCACCGCGGTCGTCGCGGGGGTGAGGCATGTCGTTCTCCTTCGTCGTCGAAGCGAGACGTGCGTGGGCGGTCGACCGCCGTCGGTCGCCCGCACGCAGGCTGGCACGTCCGAATGTTTACGTCAACATTTGGTCGATGCGCCGTTTCGTTTCTGTTCGCTTCGGCCACACGACCGTCGCGCACCACCGCCGCGGCCCACCAGCGCGTCGGCGAGCGGAGGTTCGCGGCCCGCAGCCGGGGCGACACCGGACCGTCCTCAGCGACGCCGGGCGTCGTGATCTCGCGCGGGAGTCGAGCGGGGCCTCCGTCAGGGCAGGCGCACGGTGGTGCGCGCGCCGTCGGGCCAGACGACGACGGCGGTCGCCCCGTCGACCGTCACGGCGGCGCCGTGGGTCGACGGGTCGCCGGACCCGTCGCTGCGGCGCAGGGCGACGAGGCAGGCGGCCCAGGCGCCGGGTGCCGCGGGCAGGTCGACCCAGGGCACGCGCGCGCCCTCGCCGAGCGGGCTGACGTCGTCGCGCGCGGTGGTGCCGCCCGTCCCGTCGCCGAGCAGCGGGACGACGACGGAGCTCAGGCCGTCGCCGGCGACGGTCGGCCAGCCCGAGACGCGCAGCCGTGCTGCCGTGGCGGCACAGTCCGCACCGGCGGCGAGCGCGTCCGCCCGGACGCAGCGGACCTCCCACGGCCCGCGGACGACGGACACGACCGTCAGGACGCCCGCGTCGACGGCGTCCCCGGTCGCGCCGGACCCGTGGCCCTGCCGGTCCTCTGCGGGGAGCACCCAGTGCGCCGCGACGCGCGACGCCGCCACCGCCGCCTCCGCCTCGCCGGCGGCGGGCTCGACGACGCCCACCTCGAGGGTGGTCATCCCGGTGCGGTGCGTGGCCCGCCCGGTCGCATCGACGAGGCTGACGGACTGGTCGACGGGCGAGAGCCAGCTGTCGTCGTCGAGCCACGGGCAGGTGGCGGTGGAGTAGCCGAGCCGCGCGTACAGGGGCGAGTCGCCGGTGCGGTCGCCCTCGCGGGCGTGGTCGGTGCCGTGGTTGACCACTCGGACGACGCCGTCGGCCCGGGTGCCGCTGACCACCCAGCCGGGCGCGCGGACGACGCGCAGCACGTCGCCGCGCTCGACCGGCAGCGGCTCCTCCGGCGCGGTCCAGGCCGGGTGGTCGGCGGGCAGCGCGAGGCCGAGCAGCCCCTTGCTCGCCCAGTAGGGCGAGCCGGGGCCCGAGTACGACTGCGCCAGGCGCGGCCAGGCGTGGTGCCAGCCGAGCCTGAGCAGGCCGTCGTCGTCCGGGGCGCCCCGCTCGACGAAGTGCCCCACCACGGCGGACGCCGCGCGCCGCAGCAGGCCCGGGGGCAGCGACGGCACCTCCGCCATCGCGCCCACCCAGAACGGCGCGGCCGCCGCGAACCGATAGGTGAGGGAGCGGCCCTGCACCAGCGGCGACCCGTCGCCGCCGACCAGCGCCACCGCGTCCTGCAGGAAGCGGTCGAGCAGCGCGACGTCGCGCTCGCGGCGCGGGGCCGCGAGGTCCGCCGCGCCCGCCATCCGCGCCCACAGGGTCGGGTACAGGTGCAGCGCCCAGCCGGCGTAGTGGTCGAAGGCGCGCTCGGCGCCGTCGGACATCCAGCCGTCCGCGCGCTCGAAGGAGTCGTGCGTCGCGAGGTCCGCGGCCATCTCGTCCAGGGAGTGCGGCCCGCCGACCGAGCGCAGGAACGTCTGCACGACCAGCCGGAACCAGACCCAGTTGATCCGCGGGTAGGTGTCGTCGCCGACCGCCTCCGCGAGGTAGTCGACCACGCGCTCCTGCACGGCCGGGTCGAGCCGGTCCCAGATCCACGGCCGCGTCAGGTCCAGGACCAGCGCGATCGACGCCGCCTCCACCTTGGCCTGCCCGTGCTCGGACAGCCGCACCCAGCGCTCGGGGTGGCGGGGGTCGGTCCCGGCCGCGAGGCCCGCGGCGTACCGCTCGGCGTACCCGTGCGGGTCGGCGCCGCACTCCCCCGCCAGCCGGAACCCGGCGAGCAGGAAGGTGCGGGCGTAGCCCTCGAGACCGTCGACGGCGCGGCCGTAGCCGCCCGCCGGCCCCGGGAGCGTCACGAGCGAGCCGTCCGGCGAGGCGAACGGCCGCACCGAGTCGAGCATCGTGTCCGCGAGCGCCGCCCAGCGGCCTCGGTCCCAGCGGGAGCGGCCGCTCACGGCGTGGTGGCCGGGCGGTCGTGCGCCGCGGACCTCTCGGGTCGCGCCTGCGAGATCCATCGCACCCTTCCTCCTCGAGGGATCCGACCGCCGTGGCGATCACGCCCGACCATCCGCGATCGACCAGGAACAGAGTCAAGCGTTCCGGTTCTCGCCACGTCAAGCACGTGGCTGTACTGTCATGATCGTTTGAGTTCGTTGTCGGTCACTGATCCGAGACGAGGTCGTCGTGGACACCCCGCAGGACCGCTTCGCCGGGCCGCTCGCCGCGACCCTCCCCCTGCCACCACCCGGAGCCGAGCGCGCGGCGGCCCTGGACGCCCTGCTGCTCCCGCCCGACGCGGCGCTCCCCGTCCCGCCCGCCACCGAGCGCGGGCGGTGGGACCCCGCCCGCGGCGCGCTCGACGCGGCCACCGCGACCGCCGTCGTCGACCGCGCCGAGGCCGACCTCGGCACGCCGTGGCCCCTCCCGCTCGCGAGCACCGCGGCCCGCCTGCACCGCGACGGCGACCGCGACACGCACGAGCAGCTCGTGCACGGCCGCGAGCGGCGCCTGTCCCGCGCGGCCGTCGCCGCGGCGGTCTCGCTCGGCGCGCCGGGAGCCGACCGGTGGCTCGACGAGGTGGCGGACGGCGTCTGGCAGCTGTGCGAGCAGAGCTCCTGGTGCTGGCCGGCCCACGACGACTCCCGACTCCGCCACGGGTCGGTGCTGCCCACGGTCACCGACCCGTACCTCGACCTCGGGGCCGGCGAGGTGGTCGGTCAGCTCGCGTGGGTGGACCACCTGCTCGGGGCGGGGCTCGACGCGCGCTACCCGGGCCTGCGTGCGCGGGTGCGCCACGAGGCGCGCGCCCGCGTCGTCGAGCCGTTCCTGCGCCGCCGCGACTGGCACTGGCTGGGGCGGGACGGCGACGTGCACAACTGGAACCCGTGGATCCACGGGAACGTGCTGGTCGCCGCCCTGCGCCTGCTCGACGGCGAGCACGAGGCCGCCGAGCGCGCCCGCGTCGTGGAGCTGGTGCTGCAGGGCCTGGACCGCTACGTCGGGTGCCTGCCCGACGACGGCGCGATCGACGAGGGCTACGCCTACTGGTGGAACGGCGCCTGCCGCGCGCTCGAGGCCCTGGACGTGCTGGCGCACGCCACCGGCGGCGCGGTCGACGCCCTGGACCCCGGGCGGTCGCCCGCCGCGCTGCGCGGGACCGTCGCGTTCCCGCACCGGATGCACCTGGGCGGGGCGTGGTACCTCAACCTGGCCGACGGCCAGGCCAGGCCGCACCTGACGCCGCCCTGGCGCGCCCTGCACCGCGCGGCGCTCCGCACGGGCGACCCCGACGCGGCGGCACACGCGCTCGCGCACCGGGTGGCCGGGGCGGGCGCCGAGGAGCAGCAGGGGCTCGGGCGGCTGCTGCGCGCCCTCACCGACCGCGACTGGCAGGCGACGTCCGACGCGCTCCCGCCGCTCCCCGCCGAGACCTGGCTCGGCTCCACCGAGGTGCTCGTGGCCCGCGAACGCACGGGCGATGCGGCCGGGCTCGCGCTCGCCGTCAAGGGCGGGCACAACGCGGAGGCGCACAACCACAACGACGTCGGGTCCGTCGTCGTCGCGTCCGACGGCGTGCCCGTGGTGGTCGACGCGGGGCGTCCGACGTACACCGCGCAGACGTTCGGCCCCGACCGCTACCGGATCTGGACCATGCAGTCGTCGTGGCACTCGGTGCCCGAGGTCGCCGGGACCGCGCAGGCGGTGGGTGCCGGGGCGCGGGCGCGCCACGTCCGCCCCGCCCTCCGGGGCGACGACGCGGGGGTGCCGTCCGGCGTGACGCTGGACCTCGCCGCCGCGTACCCCGTGGCGGGGCTGCGGTCCTGGCGGCGCTCGGCACGCCTCGAGCGCGGCCCCGACGCCCGCGTCGTGGTGTCGGACGCCTGGGACCTCGACGACCGGCGCGACGACGGGCGCGACGACCCCGCGGCGACGACGGTCCGCTTCCTCCTCGCCGGCGACGTCTCGCTGACGCCGGGGAGCGCCGTCGTCGTCCCGCTCGACGGCGCCCCTCCCCTGCGCCTCACGTGGCCGCCGGACGTCCCCGCCGCGCTCGTGGACCGCCCCCTCGACGACCGGGTGCTGAGCGAGGTGTGGGGCGACCGCCTCGCACGCCTGGACCTCACCGTCACCGCCCGCGCCGACCTGCAGGTCGCCATCGCGCGGGACGTCGACGCGGAGGGGGCAGGACGACCGGGCGGCGGGCCGTCGCCCGCCGCAGCGAGGAGGAAGAGTGACCCCTGATCCGGAGCTGCGCGCCCCGCTCCCGGCCGAGCGCCGGGCCGCCCTGCTCGCCGCCCTCGACCGCGACGGCGTCGTGCGGGTCACCGACGTGTCGCGGGCCCTCGGCGTGACGGCCGTGACCGTGCGACGCGACATCACGCAGCTCGAGCGTGAGGGCCGGCTCGTGCGCGTGCACGGGGGCGCCGTGCCCGCCGCCGCGCCGGCGGGCGGCGGCGCGCCCGCCCCGTCGCCGACCTCGCAGGCCGTCGGGGTGCTCGTCCCCTCCCTGGACTACTACTGGCCCGGAGTGGTGCGCGGGATGGAGGCCGTGGCACGGGAGCACGGGCTGCGCGTCGTGCTCCGCGGCTCCTCCTACGACGCACCGGACGAGCGGCCCGCCCTGCAGCGGCTGGCCGAGGCCGACGGGGTCAGCGGGCTGATCCTCGCCCCGCGCACCGACGGCACCCGGGGGGCCGACGTCGCCCAGTGGCTCCGGGACTCCGGCCTGCCCCACGTGCTCGTCGAGCGCGAGGCCGCGCTCGCTCCCCACCGCGAGGCGCTCGAGTCCGTGGTCTCGGACCACGCCCTCGGCGCGCTCATGGCCGTGCACCACCTCGCCGACCTCGGCCACCGCCGCGTGGGACTCGTGCTGTCCCGCGAGTCGCCGACGTCTCGCAAGATCGCCGCGGGCTGGCGCGCCGCCTGCGCCGAGCTCGGGCTGTCGACCGAGGAGCACTTCGAGCGGCTCGCGCCCGACCGCCGCAACCCCGAGTTCCCGGGGGTCGTGACGGAGGTCGTCGACACCGCGGTCGCCTCCGGCACGACGGCGCTGCTGGTGCACTCCGACCCCGAGGCGTCCGCCGTCGTGCAGGAGGCGATGGACCGCGGCCTCGGCGTGCCGGGCGACCTCTCGGTGCTGTCGTACGACGACGAGGTCGCCGGGCTCTTCAGCCCGGCCCTCACCGCCGTGCGGCCGCCGCGCGCCGCCGTCGGTCACGCCGCCGTCGACCTGCTGCTCAAGCGCCTCGCCGACCCCGAGCGGCCCGTGCACCGCGTGGCGATCAGCCCGCGCCTGGTGGTGCGGGAGTCGACGGGGCCGGTGCGCCCGGGGTAGCCCGCGGCCGCGCACGAGGCGTGCTGCATCGAAAGTTCATCGCGATTCACAGAGGCGGCACGGGGTGCGGCAGGACGACGTACGTCGCGCTCGGCGGGCCGCGACGCCCCGACGAGGCGATCCTGGACCCGGAGGTGACGGCGGATGACAGCACACCGGGCGACGGCCGGCGAAGAGGCCGGCACGCCGCCGACGGGCGAGCGTGCCGTGTACTTCGTCTCCGACGGCACCGGCATCACGGCCGAGACGCTGGGCGGCGCGCTCCTCGTGAACTTCCCGGGCGTCACGTTCCGCCGCCACACCGTGCCGTTCGTCGACACCGACCGCGCCGCGCGCGCCCTCGTCGCCGAGATCGACCGGTCCGCGGCGGACGGCCTGGGCCCGATCGTCTTCACCACGGTGCGGGCGCCGGCCGTGCGCGAGGAGCTCGAACGGTCGCGCGGCGTCCTCATCGACCTCCTCGGCGGGCACCTCGTCGAGCTCGAGCGGGCGCTGGGCACGACGTCGAGCGAGCACCTCGTCCCGTCCCACGGCGTCGGCGACCTGGAGCGCTACTTCGCCCGCATGCGCGCGGTCGAGTACGCCATCGAGCACGACGACGGGCAGAGCCGCCGCGCGCTCGACCTTGCCGACGTCGTGATCATCGCGCCGTCACGCTGCGGCAAGACCCCCACCACGATGTACCTCGCGCTGCAGCACGGCCTCCTCGTCGCGAACTACCCCCTGACCGAGGACGACTTCCCGACCGACGACCTGCCGCCGGTGGTGGCGCCCTACGCCGCGCGGTGCTTCGGCCTCACCACGACGCCCCTGCGCCTGAGCCAGGTACGGCACGAGCGGCGCCCGAACTCGCAGTACGCGAGCCTCGCCCAGTGTCGGCTCGAGCTGCGCCAGGCCGAGGACCTCTACCGGCGCACGCGCGTCCCGTTCCTCAACTCCTCCACCAAGAGCGTCGAGGAGATGTCCGCCGTCATCCTCCAGACCATGAAGCTGCGCGGCTGACACCCCACGATCCGCACCCACGATCCGCACCCACGAAGGGACCGACGATGGCCCACATCCTCTGGTTCGACGAGATCGGCATGGACGACCTGGCCCGGGTCGGCGGCAAGAACGCCTCCCTCGGGGAGATGGTGTCCCGGCTCGCGGCGGCCGACGTCCGCGTGCCGCGCGGGTTCGCCACCACCGCCGAGGCCTACCGCCGGTTCCTCGAGCACGACGACCTCGCCGGCCGCATCCGCGCCACCGTCGAGGGCCTGGACACGGACGACGTCGCCGCCCTCGCACGGGTGGGGTCGACCGTGCGCGGCTGGGTCGAGGAGCAGCCGTTCCCGGCCGACGTCGAGGCGGACGTCCGCGCGGCGTTCGCGACTCTCGTGGCCGAGGACCCCGAGCCGGAGCAGGTGACGTGGGCCGTGCGTTCCAGCGCCACCGCCGAGGACCTGCCCGACGCGTCGTTCGCGGGGCAGCAGGAGACCTTCCTCAACATCGGGGGCATCGACAACGTGCTGCACGCCGTGCGCTCCGTCTTCGCGTCCCTCTACAACGACCGCGCGATCGCCTACCGGGCGCACCACGGGTTCGACCAGCACGACGTCGCGCTCTCGGCCGGGGTGCAGCGGATGGTGCGCTCCGACGTCGGCGCCTCCGGCGTCATGTTCACGGTCGACACGGAGTCCGGGTTCGACCAGGCCGTCTTCGTCACCAGCTCCTACGGGCTCGGGGAGGCCGTGGTCCAGGGCGCGGTCAACCCGGACGAGTTCTACGTCTACAAGCCCGCGCTGCGCGCCGGTCGGCCCGCCGTCCTCAAGCGCTCCGTCGGTGAGAAGGCTGTCGCCATGCGCTACGCCGCCGGCCGGCACGTCGGCGGCAGCACGGTGTTCGCCGACGTCGACCCCGCGGAGCGCGCCCGCTTCTCGCTCACCGACGCCGAGGTCACGGAGCTCGGCCGCATCGCGCTCGTCATCGAGGAGCACTACGGGCGCCCCATGGACATCGAGTGGGGCAAGGACGGGGTGGACGGCAGGCTCTACGTCCTGCAGGCGCGGCCCGAGACCGTGGTCTCGCGCGACTCGGGCAACGTCGTGCACCGCTTCACGCTCCGCGAGCGGGGCACGGTGCTGCTGGAGGGGCGCGCCATCGGGCAGAAGGTCGGCGCCGGCCGCGCGCGGGTGCTGTCCTCCGTCGACCAGATGCACGACTTCGCGCCCGGGGACGTGCTCGTCGCGGACATGACCGACCCGGACTGGGAACCCATCATGAAGCGCGCCGCGGCGATCGTGACGAACCGCGGCGGGCGCACCTGCCACGCGGCGATCATCGCGCGCGAGCTGGGCATCCCGGCCGTCGTCGGGACGGGCACCGCGACCGCCGACCTGCCCGACGGGCGCGAGGTGACCGTCTCCTGCGCCGAGGGCGACGAGGGCCGCGTCTACGAGGGCCTGCTGGCGTTCGACGACGCGGCGACCGAGCTCGACCGGATGCCCGAGCCACCCGTGAAGATCATGATGAACGTCGGCACCCCCGACCAGGCGTTCTCCTTCGCCCGGCTGCCGAACCACGGCGTCGGGCTGGCCCGCCTCGAGTTCATCATCAACCGGCAGATCGGCATCCACCCCCGCGCCCTGCTCGACGCCGACGGGCTGCCGGCCGAGCTGCGGGACGAGGTCGCGGGCCGCGTCGCCGCCTACCCCTCCCCGCGCGAGTACTTCGTGCAGCGCGTCGCCGAGGGGGTGTCCACGATCGCCGCCGCCTTCGCGCCCGAGCCCGTCATCGTACGGCTCAGCGACTTCAAGTCGAACGAGTACGCGAACCTCCTCGGCGGCACGCTGTACGAGCCCGACGAGGAGAACCCGATGATCGGCTACCGGGGCGCGTCCCGGTACCTCTCCCCGGACTTCCGCGAGTGCTTCGACATGGAGTGCGAGGCGCTGCGCCGCGTGCGCGACGACATGGGGCTCACCCACGTGCGGGTCATGATCCCGTTCGTGCGCACCGTGGCCGAGGCCGAGGGGGTCGTCGAGCTCCTCGCCGAGAACGGGCTGCGGCGCGGCGAGAACGACCTCCAGGTCGTCATGATGTGCGAGGTCCCGTCCAACGCCCTGCTCGCCGACGAGTTCCTCGAGCACGTCGACGGCTTCTCGATCGGGTCCAACGACCTGACCCAGCTCACGCTCGGCCTCGACCGCGACTCCGCGCTCGTCGCCCACGCGTTCGACGAGCGCGACGCCGCCGTCCGGGAGCTCCTCGGGCTCGCCATCGACGCCTGCCGCCGCCATGGCAAGTACATCGGCATCTGCGGCCAGGGCCCGTCCGACCACGCCGACTTCGCCCAGTGGCTCGTCGAGCGCGGCATCGAGTCCGTGTCCCTCAACCCCGACACCGTCGTCGACACCTGGCTCGCGCTCGCGGCCGCCGCCGAGGGGAGCACCCATGCCTGACGCCCCGGCCCCCGCCGCGCTCATACCCTCGACCCGACCCGAGCCGACCACCGTCCGGTTCCTCCGCAACGAGATCACGACCCGGTAGGCCTCGGCCGGCGACTACACCTCTCACGACGGCGCCCTGGGGGTGGGCCCGCCCGCGTCCCCGGCGCCGACCGACGGCTCGCGCGCGGACGTCGACGAGAGCCACCGCGTCGTCGAGGTGCCGTAGGGTCCCGCGCATGACCGACCAGCGCGGCACCGCCGCCACCGACGAACGGCCTCGGATCGCGGGGCCGGTGCGCACGATCGACTACCACACGGCGGGCGAGCCGTTCCGCATCGTGCCCGAGCCGCCCGTGCCGATCCCCGGCGCGACCGTCGCCGAGCGTCGCCGGCGCGCGATCGACGACCCGGACGTCGACGGCCTCCGCCGCCTGCTGTGCTTCGAGCCGCGCGGCCACGCCGACATGTACGGCGGCTTCGTCACCCCGCCGGACGACGAGGGCGCGCACCTCGGCGTCCTGTTCTGGCACAAGGACGGGTTCTCCACCGCGTGCGGCCACGGCACCATCGCGCTCGGCGCGTGGGCGGTGCGCTCCGGCCTGGTGCCCGCCGATCCGTCCGGGGTCACCGACGTGGTGATCGACGTGCCGTCCGGGCGGGTGACCGCCCGCGTGCGCACCGGCGAGGACGGCCGGGTGCGCGAGGTCGACTTCGTGAACGTGCCGAGCGCGCTGGTCGCCGCCGGCGTGCCGGTGGTGACGAGCCGCGGCGAGATCCGTGCCGACCTCGCCTGGGGCGGTGCCCTGTACGCGTGCGTCGACGCCGCGAGCGCGGGCCTCACGGTGGCGCCGGAGAACCTGGGCGAGCTCATCGCCCTCGGCCGCGAGGTCAAGGCCGCCCTCGCCGGCGACCCCCGCCTCGAGCACCCGACCGACCCCCGGCTGAGCGGCCTGTACGGGACGATCGTCGTCGACGACCTCGGCACGTCGCCCGACGGGGGCCCGCACCAGCGGAACGTGACGATCTTCGCCGACGGTCAGGTCGACCGCTCCCCCTGCGGGTCCGGCACGGCCGCGCGGGTCGCCGTCCTCGCCGCCACGGGGCGGCTGGGCGACGACCAGGTGCTCGTCCACGACTCGATCGTCGGCACCCGGTTCTGCGCCCGCGTCCTGGAGCACGTGACCGACCACGGCCGCGACGCCGTCGTCCCGGTCGTCACCGGCACCGCCCACCACGTCGCCACGTCGGTCTTCGAGGTCGACCCGGACGACACGTTGACCCCCGGGTTCGTGCTGCGCTGATCGGGCGGGACACGCCGCCGTCCCCCTCAGGGACGACGAAGGCCTCGCCCTCCCGAGAGGGCGAGACCTTCGTCGACGAGCCGTCCGACGCTCGGGTCAGACGTTGAACCCCAGCATCCTCAGCTGCTCACGGCCCTCGTCGGTGATCTTCTCCGGACCCCACGGCGGCATCCAGACCCAGTTGATGCGGAAGCCGTCGACGAGCCCCTCCAGCGCGGTGCCGGCCTGGTCCTCGATGACGTCCGTGAGCGGGCAGGCCGCTGACGTGAGCGTCATGTCGATCGTGGACATGTTGTTCTGGTCCACCTGGATGCCGTAGACGAGGCCCAGGTCGACGACGTTGATGCCCAGCTCGGGGTCGATGACGTCGCGCAGGGCCTCCTCGACGTCCGCCGCCGTGGTGGGCGTGGGGGCCGCGGCCGGCTCGGCGACGGGCGGGGCGGCCGCCTCGGTCGTGTTCTCGGTCATCGTGTCCTCTCAGGTTCAGGTCGGCTTCAGCCCAGCGCGCCGCTGCGCGCCAGCGAGTCCTTGAGCGCCGCCCAGCCGAGCAGCGCGCACTTGATGCGGGCGGGGTACTGCGAGACGCCGGTGAACGCGCTCGCGTCGCCGAGGGCGTCCAGCGCGTCCTCGTCGTCCAGACCCTTGCCCCGCGAGGCCATGAGGTCGTGGAAGACGGCGTCCAGGCGGGCGACGTCGGACAGGTCGTGCCCGGTGACGAGCTCCGTCATCACGGAGGCGGACGCCTGCGAGATGGAGCAGCCCTGGCCCTCCCAGGACACGCCGGACACGGTCGAGCCGTCGACGTCCACGCGCAGCGTGATCTCGTCGCCGCAGGTCGGGTTCACCTGGTGCGACTCCCCCGACCGGTGGTCGGCGGGCGGGTCGACGAGGCCCCGTCCGTGCGGGCGCTTCGCATGGTCCAGGATCACCTGCTGGTACATCTGCTCGAGCGAGCTCACTGCTGTCCTCTCCGCCTACGTCAGTCCACACCGAAGAACGCGCGCACGCCCGACAATGCTTCCCGGAACGCCGCGATCTCTTCGGCCGTGGTGTACGCGGAGGCCGACGCGCGCGCCGTCGCGGCCACGCCGAACCGGCGGTGCAGCGGCTGCGCGCAGTGGTGCCCCACCCGGACGGCGATGCCCTTGTCGTCGAGCACCTGCCCGACGTCGTGCGCGTGCACGCCGTCGACGACGAACGAGACGACCGCGAGGCGGTCGCGCGCGTCGGCCGGCCCGACGATCCGCACGCCGGGGATCTCGCCGATACGCACCAGCTCGGCCGCGAGCTCCCGCTCGTGCTCGGCCACGCGGTCCATGCCGAGCTCGTCCAGCCACTGCGCGGCCACGCCCATGCCGACGGCCTGCGCGACCATCTGCGTGCCCGCCTCGAACCGCTGCGGCGGCGGGGCGTAGGTGGTCTCGGCCATGGTCACGACCTCGACCATCGACCCGCCCGTGGTCACGGGCGGCATGGCCTCGAGCAGCTCGCGCCGCCCGTACAGCGCGCCGACGCCCGTGGGGCCGAGCATCTTGTGCGCGCTGAAGGCGGCGAGGTCGACGTCCAGGGCGTGCAGATCCACCGGCAGGTGCGGCACCGACTGGCACGCGTCGAGCACCGTGACGGCCCCGACCCTCTTCGCGGCGGCGACCAGCTCCGCCACCGGGGCGATCGCGCCCGTCACGTTCGACACGTGGCCGAACGCCACCACGCGCGTGCGCTCGGTGATCACGCTCGCGACGTCCGACAGGTCGATCCGCCCGTCGTCGTCGACGCCGAACCAGCGCAGGACGGCGCCGGTACGGGCGCACAGCTCCTGCCACGGCACGAGGTTGGCGTGGTGCTCCGCCTCGGTGACGACGATCTCGTCGCCCGGGGACAGGCGGAACCGCTCGGCGGCGGCACCGCCGCGCCCGGCCGTCGCGTTGGAGAACGCGTACGCCACGAGGTTGAGGGCCGCGGTCGCGCCCGGCGTCCAGACGATCTCGCCCTCGTCGGCCCCGACGAACCTCGCCACGGCGGCCCGGGCGTCCTCGAACGCCTCGGTCGCCTCCTCGGCGAGCTGGTGCGCGCCGCGGTGCACGGCCGCGTTGCGCTGCTCGTAGAAGTCGACCTCGGCCTCGAGCACGACGTTCGGCTTCTGCGACGTCGCGGCCGAGTCCAGGTAGACCAGCGGCCGGCCACCCCGCACCGTGCGCCCGAGCAGCGGGAAGTCCGCCCGCACGGCCGCGAGCTCCGCCGCGGTGAGCGACGGGCGCACGGTGTCGGTGGTGGTCATGCTGTCCTCCTGGTGACGGCTCCTGGTCGAATGCTCGACGGGGAGGTCAGGCCATCGTCGCGCCGGTGCCGACGTACTTGTCGTAGCCGTTCTCCTCGAGCTGCTCCGCGAGCTCGGGGCCGCCCTCCTCGGCGATCTTGCCGTCGACGAAGACGTGCACGAAGTCCGGCTTGATGTAGCGCAGGATGCGCGTGTAGTGCGTGATGAGCAGCACGCCGACGTCGGTGTTCGACTTGGCGCGGTTCACGCCCTCGGACACGACGCGCAGGGCGTCGACGTCGAGGCCGGAGTCGGTCTCGTCGAGGATCGCGAAGTGCGGCTTGAAGAGCTCCATCTGGAGGATCTCGTGGCGCTTCTTCTCACCGCCGGAGAAGCCCTCGTTGACGGAACGCTCGGCGAAGGTCGAGTCGATGCGGAGGTTCTCCATCGCACCCTTGACCTCCTTGCCCCACGTGCGCAGGGCGGGCGCCTCGCCGTCGATGGCGGTCTTGGCGGTGCGCAGGAAGTTCGCCACGGACACCCCGGGCACCTCGACCGGGTACTGCATGGCGAGGAAGAGGCCGGCGCGGGCGCGCTCGTCGACGGTCATCGCGAGGAGGTCCTCGCCGTCGAGCGTGACGGTGCCGGAGGTCACCGTGTACTTCGGGTGGCCGGCGAGGGCCGAGGCGAGGGTCGACTTGCCGGAGCCGTTCGGCCCCATGATGGCGTGCGTCTCGCCCGAGTTGATGGTCAGGTCGACGCCGCGCAGGATCGGCTTGGCGCCTTCCTTGGTCTCGACGCTGACGTGCAGGTCGCGGATCTCCAGGGTGGGCATGCTTCGTGTCTCCAGGTCTGTGTTGCGAAAGTCTGAGGCAGGTCAGGACGCGACGGCGAGCCGCTCGTCGACGTCCACGAGGATGCGGTCGCCGTCCACGGTCACCGGGTACACCGGCACGGGCTGCGTCGCGGGGAGCTGGACCGGCTTGCCGGTGCGCAGGTCGAACTGCGAGCCGTGCAGCCAGCACTCGACCAGGCAGCCCTCGACCTCCCCGTCGGACAGGGAGACCTGTCCGTGCGAGCAGATGTCCGAGAGGGCGTGCCAGCCGCCGTCGGCGTCGCGGACGACCGCGACCGGGACCGGGGCCCCGTCCGCGCCGTCGAGCTCCACGAGCATGGCCTCCTCGGGGGCGAGGTCGTCGGCCATGCAGGCCAGCTGAGAGGTCATCGCCGCGTCACTCCGCGACGCCGGTGATGGCGCTCATCGACTTCTCCAGCTCCGCCTCGATCGACGCGAGCAGGCGCTCCTCGACCGACGGGACGCCGATCTCGTCGATCAGCTCGGCGAAGAAGCCGCGCACGACGAGGCGACGGGCGTCGACCTCGGGGATGCCGCGGGCCATGAGGTAGAAGAGCTGCTCGTCGTCGAACCGGCCGGTCGCCGACGCGTGCCCCGCGCCCTCGATCTCGCCCGTCTCGATCTCCAGGTTCGGCACCGAGTCGGCGCGGGCGCCGTCGGTGAGGACCAGGTTGCGGTTGAGCTCGTAGGTGTCGGTGCCCTCGGCCTCGGCCTGGATGAGCACGTCCCCGACCCACACCACGTGCGCGCCGGCGCCCTGCAGGGCGCCCTTGTACGTGACGCGCGACTTGCAGCGCGGCACGGCGTGGTCCACGAAGAGGCGGTGCTCCTGGTGCTGGTCGGCGTCGGCGAAGTACAGGCCGACCATCTCGACCTCGCCGCCCTCGCCCGTGAACGTCGCGTCCGGCGTGAGGCGCACGACGTCGCCGCCGAAGGTCACCACGACGTGCTTGAGCTTGGCGTCGCGGCCGATGCGGGCGCGGTGGCTGGAGGCGTGCACGGCGCCGTCGGCCCAGTCCTGCACGCTGACGACGGTGAGGTGCGCGCCCTCGTCGACGACGATCTCGACCGTCTGGTTGAGGGTCGCGTCGCCGCGGTGGTCGATGACGACGACGCCCTCGGCGTGGTGCTCGGCGTGCACCAGCAGGTGCTGCGCCGTGAGGTCCTTCGTCGCGCCCTCGACGCGCACGGAGGTGACGTCGGTGGCGACGGCCTCGGCGGGGAGCGTGACGACGGTGGCCTCGGCGGCCGCGTTCCACGCGGTCACCGCGGTGCGGTCGCCCGGCTTGCCGGTCGTGCCCAGGCGCGGGTCGTCCTTGCCGACGATCTCGACCTTGGCCTCGGGGGCCTCGACGACGGTCGTCAGCACGCCGCCGGCGCCGTGCTCCTCGCCGAACAGCGGCTGGAGCCGCGCCACCGGCGAGAAGCGCCACTCCTCCTCGCGCCCGGTGGGCACGGGGATGTCGGCGAGGTCGAACGACGTCTTGCGCTCGGCGCGCGAGCCCGCCGGCACGACGCCGTGGGAGTGGGCGCCGTCGGCCACGGCGCGGGAGTGATCGGTAGTGATGGCCATCAGCCGACGGACCCTTCCATCTGCAGCTCGATGAGGCGGTTGAGCTCGAGCGCGTACTCCATGGGCAGCTCGCGCGCGATGGGCTCGACGAACCCGCGCACGATCATGGCCATCGCCTCGGTCTCCTCCATGCCTCGGGACATGAGGTAGAACAGCTGGTCCTCGCTCACCCGAGAGACCGTCGCCTCGTGCCCCATGGACACGTCGTCCTCGCGGACGTCGACGTACGGGTAGGTGTCGGACCGGGAGATCTGGTCGACGAGCAGCGCGTCGCACAGCACGGTGGACGCGGAGTGCTTGGCGCCCTCGAGCACCTGCACCAGGCCGCGGTACGACGTGCGGCCGCCGCCGCGGGCGACGGACTTCGACACGATCGACGACGACGTGCGCGGCGCGGCGTGCACCATCTTGCAGCCGGCGTCCTGGTGCTGGCCCTCGCCCGCGAAGGCGATGGACAGCGTCTCGCCGCGGGCGTGCTCGCCCAGCAGGTAGATCGCCGGGTACTTCATGGTCACCTTGGAGCCGATGTTGCCGTCGACCCACTCCATGGTGGCGCCCTCGGCGGCCGTGGCGCGCTTCGTCACCAGGTTGTACACGTTGTTCGACCAGTTCTGGATGGTCGTGTAGCGCACGCGGGCGTTCTTCTTCACGACGATCTCGACGACCGCGGAGTGCAGCGAGTCGCTCGAGTAGATCGGCGCGGTGCAGCCCTCGACGTAGTGCACGTAGGAGCCCTCGTCCGCGATGATCAGCGTCCGCTCGAACTGGCCCATGTTCTCCGTGTTGATGCGGAAGTAGGCCTGCAGCGGGATCTCCACGTGCACGCCCGGCGGCACGTAGACGAACGAGCCGCCGGACCACACGGCGGAGTTCAGCGCGGCGAACTTGTTGTCGCCCGCCGGGATGACCGTGCCGAAGTACTCCTGGAACAGCTCCGGGTAGTCGCGCAGACCGGTGTCGGTGTCGACGAAGATGACGCCCTGGGCCTCGAGGTCCTCGCGGATCTGGTGGTACACGACCTCGGACTCGTACTGCGCGGCGACGCCGGCCACGAGGCGCTGCTTCTCCGCCTCGGGGATGCCGAGCCGGTCGTAGGTGGCGCGGATGTCCTCGGGCAGGTCCTCCCAGCTGGCGGCCTGCTTCTCCGTGGAGCGCACGAAGTACTTGATCCGGTCGAAGTCGATCCCGGTGAGGTCGGCGCCCCAGTTCGGCATCGGCTTCTTGTCGAAGAGTCGCAGCGCCTTCAGGCGCGCCTTGCGCATCCACTCGGGCTCGTTCTTGAGCTCGGAGATGTTCTTGACGACGTCCTCGTTCAGACCGCGCTGCGCAGCCTCGCCCGCGGCGTCGCTGTCGCGCCAGCCGTACTCGTACGCACCGATCGAGTCGATGATCTCGTCATCGGACCGCTTCTCGGTGCCCTGCGCCGAAGCCGCCTGGGCGGCGTCCTGGGTGGGAGCGCTCATCGTGTTCCTTCCTGCGTGCCGCGGGTGCGGTGGGCCGGGGTGGGGAGGTTCTGGGGGGACGTCGGGGTGGAGACGATCGGGACGTTCGTGACGCACGCGTGCGCGCCTCCCGCGATCGTGGCGAGGCGCTGGACGTGCGTGCCGAGCAGCTCGGAGAACGCGCGGGCCTCGGCCTCGCACAGCTCGGAGAACTCCTCGGCGACGTGCTGCACCGGGCAGTGGCCCTGGCACAGCTGGACGGTGGGCAGCAGCGGGCCGCTCACCGGGCGGACCGAGGCGGCATAGCCGTCGGCCGACAACAGGTCGGCGAGCTGGGCCGCGCGCTCCTGCGGGTCGCTGGCGGTCAGGCGCGGCGCGTACCGCGCGACCACGGCGTCGTACCGGTCGGCGGCGAACCGCGCCACGGCGTCCGTTCCGCCGGTCTCGCGCAGGTAGCGCATCACCTGGGCCGCGAGCTCGGAGTAGCCGCCCGCGAGGTCGGACTGCCCGCGGGCACTCACGACGTAGCGGCGGGCGGGGCGGCCCCGGCGGCCCGACGACGGACCGGCCTCGTGCACCGCGATGGTGCCGTCCTCCTCGAGGCAGGCGAGGTGCCGGCGGACGGCGGCGGAGGTGAGGCCGAGCCTGTCGGCGAGCTCCCCCGCCGTCACGGGGCCCTCGCCGGCGACGAGCTCCAGGACGCGGCGACGGGTGGTGCCGTCGGCCTCGGGCGCGCCGTCGAGCAGGCGGGGGTCGACGCGTGCGGGCGTGCGGTCGGTCGTGCTGGTCGGCATGCGCTCACCCCCGTGCGGCTCGTGGACCACCGGGGGCAAACCTCACCCCGGCGACGACGTCGATATAGGGAACATCCTTGTTGCGTAATCCAGGATGTCAAGCAAGGCAAGCCTCACCGGGGCCCGTCGAGAGCCCCGGTGTCGCGAACGTCACTCGTCGGTGACGATGCGGCCCTCGATGACCTCGCCCGGGCGGCCGCCCGCGTCCCCGCCGGACGCCTGCTGCCCGAGCTGGCGCAGCTTGATCCCGAGGGCGATCATCACGATCCCGATGATCACCGCGAACACGCCGATCACGATGGACAGGCCCACGATCGCGTCGGCCGGGTTGACGAAGCACACCACCGCGAGCGCCACCAGCAGCAGGCCCGCGAGCAGGTTCCACACCCACGACGCCCCGCCGCGCCGACGCATGGCCGGGACGACGAACAGCTGCAGGAGGCCGAAGATCAGGGCCCAGATGGCCACGAGGATGAGGACGACGCCGAGGAACACCTTCGGCAGGAGCAGCAGCAGGGCGCCGAACACCAGCGCGACCATCCCGACGCCCGTGTTCACCGAACCCGCCGAGGTGCCGCGCCGGCGGATCCCGTCGACGATGCTCACCAGACCGTCGACCAGCACGAACACCCCGAACACCTGGACGAGCAGCGTCGGCGTCTTGTCGGGCAGGAAGATCGCCAGGAGCCCGAACAGCAGGGCGAGCACGCCACGCACGACCGGCCAGTACCAGAGCCGCCGCGCCAGGGCTGCGACGTCCTGCGGCGGCGTGAACGCGTAGAAGGTCATGTCCGTCGTGCTCCTCGGGTCGTACGAGCGTGCGCCGCCCGGCCGGGCGACGTCCGTAGAATCTTCCGGTGCCCACCTCGATCGCGCCATCGGGCGCGGACGGCGCCACGCCGTCCGCGCACTCTGCCGAGGACCCGCGCGCCGGCTCCGTCGATCCCGCTGCCGGGGCCGCCGTCCGCGTGCGGGGCCTGGTCAAACGCTACGACGGGCGCGACGTCGTCGCAGGTCTGGACCTCGTCGCCGACGCCGGGGCGGTGACGGCCGTGCTCGGGCCGAACGGCGCGGGCAAGACCACCACCGTCGAGTGCTGCGAGGGCCTGCGCTCCCCCGACGGCGGCACGGTGCGCGTCCTCGGCCTCGACCCGGTGGCCGACGCCCGCGCGCTGCGCCCCCGCGTCGGCGTCATGCTGCAGGACGGCGGGCTGCCCACCGGCGCCCGCGCCGGCGAGGTCCTGCGCCACGTCGCCTCCATGTACGCGGCGCCGCGGGACCTGGGCGAGCTCGGCGAGCGCCTGGGCCTCGGGTCGTTCGCCCGCACCACGGTGCGGCGGCTGTCCGGCGGGCAGCGGCAGCGGCTGTCCCTCGCGGCGGCGGTCGTCGGGCGGCCCGAGGTGGTGTTCCTCGACGAGCCGAGCGCGGGCATGGACCCGCAGAGCCGCCACGCCGTGTGGGACCTCGTGCGCGAGCTGCGCGACGAGGGCACCGCCGTCGTCCTCACGACGCACCTCATGGACGAGGCCGAGGACCTCGCCGACCGCGTGCACGTCGTCGACCACGGCCGCCTCATCGCCAGCGGCTCCGTGCCCGAGCTCCTCTCCCCCGACGCCCAGGACGACCGCACGCTGCGCTTCGACGCCGCCGCGGGCCTCGACCCCGCCGCCGTCGCGGCAGCCCTCGACGCCGCCGGCGAGGGGCCTTGGGTGGTCACCGAGCCGCAGCCCGGTTCGTACGTCGTCGCCGGCCCCGCCGGCCCGCGTACCCTGGCCGTCCTCACGGCCTGGCTCGCCGACCACGACGTCCTCGCGAGCCGCCTCACCGTGGGCCGGCGCACGCTGGAGGACGTCTTCCTCGACCTGACGGGACGGCACCTGCGATGACCACCACCACCCCGCACCCGACCAGCGGCACGAGCCGGCCCGGCGCCGCCGCCCCCGCGTGGCGCCGCGTGCTGTCCCAGACCGGGTTCGAGACGCGGGCCGTGCTGCGCAACGGCGAGCAGCTCCTCGTCACGATCGTGCTGCCGGTCATGGTGCTCCTCGGCCTGACGCGCACCAGCGTCGTCGAGATCGACACCGGCGGCCTGGACCGGATCGACTTCGTGACGCCGGGCGTGCTCGCGCTCGCCTGCGTCTCGACGGCGTTCACCTCGCAGGCCATCGCCACGGCGTTCGACCGCCGCAACGGCGTGCTGCGACTCCTGGCGACGACGCCGCTCGGGCGCGGCGGGCTGCTCGCCGGCAAGCTGCTCGGCGTCCTGGCCGTCGAGGTCGTGCAGGTCGTCGTCATCGGGGCGGTCGCGCTCGCGCTGGGCTGGCACCCCGCCGCGGGCGGGATCCTCGCGGCCGTCGGCGTCGGGCTGCTCGGGACGGCCTGCTTCACCGCGCTGGCGCTCCTGCTCGCTGGCACGCTGCGCGCCGAGGGCGTGCTCGCGCTCGCGAACCTCGTCCTCGTGCTGCTCGTCGTGGGTGGCGGCCTGCTGGTGCCGCCGGCCCAGCTGCCCGGTCCGCTCGAGCAGCTCGCGACGTTCCTGCCGTCGGGCGCCCTCGGCGAGGCGATGCGGGGCGCGCTGCTCGGCACCGGCGTACCCGCGCTCGCGCTGGTGGTGCTCGCCGCCTGGACCGCGCTGCTGGGGTGGGCCGCGGCCCGCTTCTTCCGCTGGCAGTGACCAGGAGCTGACAGGACCGGGCCAACGTCACACCGTGGGGCGGCCGTCGCCGCCCGAACGGCCCGGGCCGAGGGATAGCGTGGACCCGTGACCTCGCCGAGCCCCGCCGCGCCCGCCCCCGAGGCGGGTGCCGGCGCCACGCCCGACCGGACCGACCGCCCCGACCGCCTCGCCCGGTTCCGGCCCTGGACCCGCGGCGTGCTCCTGGCGAACGTCATCGGGCAGATCCTCGTCATCGGCACGGGCGGTGCGGTGCGCCTCACCGACTCCGGGCTCGGCTGCTCCACCTGGCCGATGTGCGAGCCCGGGCACTTCACGCCGGTGTTCCACGAGGCGTCCTCGATCCACTCGTTCGTCGAGTTCGGCAACCGCACCATGACGGGCGTGCTGAGCGTCATCGGCGTCATGGTGCTGGTCCTGGTGTGGACCGACCGGCGCCGGACCGAGTCGTACCGGGCCCTGGGCATCGTGCCCCTGGCGGGCGTGCTCACCCAGGCGGTCATCGGGGGCATCGTGGTGCTGCTGCACCTGCACCCCGGCTGGGTCTCCCTCCACTTCGGCGTCTCGGTCGCCCTCGTGTGGTTCAGCGCGTACCTGCTGCACCGGCACGGCGAGGGCGACGGGCCCCCGCAGCGCGTCGCGGGCCGCGGCGTCGCGACCACCGGCGCCCTGCTCGGCCTGCTGCTGATCCCGGTGGTGACGCTGGGCGTGCTCGTCACGGGCTCCGGCCCGCACTCGGGCGACACGGAGGTCGGCTACCGGCTGGCGCTCGACCCGCTGACCATGACGCGGGCGCACTCCGAGTCCGTGTGGCTGTTCCTCATCACCCTCGTCGTGCTCCTGGTGCTGCTGCACCGGGCGCCGGCCGGCCCGCGGGTCGCGGCCGCGCGCAAGGGCGCGTGGGTGCTGCTCGCGGTCACCCTGTCGCAGGGCCTCGTCGGCTACGTGCAGTACTTCACCGGCCTGCCCGAGATCCTCGTCGGCGTGCACCTGGTGGGCGCCGGCTGCCTCGCCTGGGCCACCGCGAACGCCGTCCTGAAGCTGCGCACCCGCGCCTGACGCAGGCGTCCCCGCGCTACGGTGCAGGCGTGCGCATCGAGGTCGACGGCCGCCCCGCGACGGCCGAGCAGGTCGCGTCCACGGACGGTCACTTCACCGCCATGCAGGTGCGTGGCGGCGGTGTGCAGGGCCTGGGCCACCACCTGACCCGGCTCGACGTCGCGCACCGCGAGATCTTCGGTCTCCCGCTCGACGGAGACCGCGTCCGCAGGCTCCTCCGGCACGCCCTCGCCGGTCAGGACGACGCCTCGGTCCGCGTCGTGCTGCGCGATCCGGAGCACGTCGCCGTGCAGGTGGGCGCCCCTCGCCTCGCCCCGACCCGTCCGCAGCGCCTGCGCTCCGTGCCGTACCTGCGCCCGTTCGCGCACCTCAAGCACCTGGGCGGCTTCGCGCAGGCGCAGTGGGCGCGGCAGGTCGGGCGCGAGGGGTACGACGACGCGCTGCTCGTCGGCCCGGACGGCGCCGTCGCGGAGTCGACGATCGCGAACGTCGGCGTGCTCGGGCCCGACGGCGGCGTGCTGTGGCCCGATGCCCCGCACCTGCGCGGCACCGGCCTCGCGCTGGTCGAGGAGACGACGCCGACCCGCACCGGTCCGGTGCACCTCGGCGACCTGCGCCGCGCCTCCGGGGCGTTCCTCGTCAACTCGATCGGCATCGTCGCCGTCGCGTCCGTCGACGGGACGGCCCTCCCGGACGCGACCGGGCGGGTGGAGGAGATCCGGCGCCGGGTCGCCGCCCTCCCGTGGGAGGCGCCGTAGCCGCTGGTCGGCGGGCGCATGACTGCCGAGGCGAGCGCGTGACAGCGCCGTGACAGCACGCTGGGAGCGGCGCCGCGCACGGTGGTGCCATGACCACCACCGCGATCGAGGCCGAGGGCCTCGTCAAGACCTTCGGCGACAACCGCGCCGTGGACGGGGTCGACCTCGAGGTCGCCACCGGCACGGTCTACGGGGTCCTCGGCCCGAACGGCGCCGGGAAGACCACCACGATCCGCATGCTCGCGACGCTCCTGCGGCCGGACGCCGGCCGGGCGTCCGTCTTCGGCCACGACGTGTCGCGGGAGCCGTTCGTCGTGCGCCAGCTGATCGGCGTCACGGGGCAGTACGCGTCCGTCGACGAGACGCTCAGCGCCACCGAGAACCTCCTGCTGTTCTGCCGGCTCAACGGGCTCAAGGGGTCCGCCGCGACGCGCCGCACCCGTGACCTGCTCGAGGAGTTCAGCCTCACCGACGCCGCCGCGCGCCCGCTGAAGAACTTCTCCGGCGGCATGCGGCGCCGCCTCGACCTGGCCGCGAGCCTCATCGCCCAGCCCCCGCTCCTCTTCCTGGACGAGCCGACCACCGGCCTCGACCCGCGCACCCGCGCCCAGATGTGGGAGACCATCCGCCGCCTCGTCGCGACGGGCTCGACCGTGCTGCTCACCACGCAGTACCTCGACGAGGCCGACCAGCTCGCCGACCGCATCGCCGTGATCGACCGCGGCCGCGTGGTCGCCGAGGGCACCGGGGACGAGCTCAAGTCGTCGGTCGGCCAGCAGTCGCTGCAGCTCGCCCTCGTGCGGCCCGACGACGCCCCGGCCGCCCAGGCGGCCGTGCTGGACGTGCTCGGCGTGGCCGCGACGGTCTCCCCCGAGGCGTGCCGCCTCACCGTGCCCGTCGCCGACCCCGCCCGCGTCACCGACCTGCTGGTCCGCCTGCGCGGCGCCGGCGTCGACCTCGACGGGCTGTCGATGGACAAGCCGACCCTCGACGAGGTGTTCCTGACGCTGACCGGCCACGACGCCACCGACCAGTCCACGACCGACCGAGCCGCCGGCTCCCCCGAGCCCGAGGAGATCTCCGCATGACCACCCTCACCACCGCCTCCGCGCCCGTGGCGCCCGGGGGACGCATCGTCCCCGGCGCCGAGCGCACCCTGCGCAACCGCGTGACCGCCGGGCAGGCCGTCTCCGACTCCCTGGCCATGGCGCGCCGCGGCCTCATCAAGATCCGCCGGACGCCGGAGCAGCTCATCGACGTCACGGTGCAGCCGATCATCTTCACGCTGATGTTCACGTACATCTTCGGCGGGGCGATCTCCGGCAGCATCGCGGCCTACCTGCCGGTCATCATCCCCGGCATCCTCGTGCAGACCGTCATCACGGCCTCCGCCGTCACCGGCACCCAGCTGCGCGAGGACATGGACAAGGGCGTGTTCGACCGGTTCAAGTCGTTGCCCATCGCCCGCATCGCCCCGCTCGCCGGGGCCCTGGTCGCGGACCTCGTCCGCTACCTCATCGCCACGACGCTCACGATCGTCATGGGCCTGGTCATGGGCTGGCGACCGGGCGGCGGCGTCGGCGGCGTGCTGCTCGCCGGCCTGCTGGTCATCGTGTGCGCCTGGTCCCTGAGCTGGATCTTCGCGTTCTTCGGCGTCATCGGCAGGTCCGCGTCGTCGGTGCAGGGCATCTCGTTCCTGGTGCTCTTCCCGCTGACGTTCCTGTCCAACGCGTTCGTCCCGGTGGACACGATGCCGGGCTGGCTGCAGGGCTTCGTCAACGTCAACCCGGTGTCGCACCTCGTGACCGCGGTCCGCGACCTCGCCAGCACCGGCAGCGTGACCGGTCAGGTCGGCATCGCGCTGCTGAGCTGCGCCGTCGTCGTGGCGGTCTTCGCCCCGCTCGCCGTGCGGAGCTACATGAAGAAGGCCTGACCGGGCCCGTCCGGCCCGAGCTCCTGGTCCGTCTCCGCCGCGAGACGGACCAGGAGCTCGTCCGCGCGCGCCACCAGGTCGTCCCGGTCGAGGGCCTCGGCCCGCCGCTCCCCCGCGCGCACGACGTCCGCGCCGTGCTCGGCCAGGGCGGTGGCCACCTCCGCGCGCAGCGCGTCGAGCCGGAGGGCGGGCAGGTCCTGGCGCGCCCCCAGCCGGCCCGCGATCGTCAGCAGCTCGACGCCCTCCGTCACCCGCCCGAGGTCCAGGTCGCCCGACCCCACGGGGACGAGGCAGGCCCAGTACGCGACGCCGACCGACGAGGTCGCCAGCACGGGACGGTCGACGAAGCCGCGGCCGCCGCCGCGCACCCTCCGCCCCACGTCGACGATCCGGCGAGCGAGCCCGGTCTCGTCGGCCCCCGCCTGCACCCGCCGGACCAGGGTGGCCGACGCGAGCAGGAGGAACCACGGCGCGGCGTCCCCCTCCGGCTGTCCCGCCCCGAACGTCGCCAGCGACCGCGCGAGGTGCGCGAGCGCCGCCGGGTGGTCGCCCCGCGCCCACGCCAGCTCGCCACGGCCGAGCTCGACGACGCCGCGCGCCTGGGCCTCCCGCCCGTCGTGCGCGCCCTCGGCGGTGGGGACCATCGACGCGACGACGGCTTCGGCCGCGTCGAGGTCCCCGAGGGAGAGGGCGGCGCCCAGCTCGATCCAGCGGACCTGCCACTGCATCTCCTCCGCCCCGATCGCGAGGACACCCTCCTTCGCGGCGGCGACCCAGCGGACCGCCTCCGCCTGCTCGCCCCGCTCCGCGAGGAACGACGCGAGAACCATCGCCGTCATGGCCGACGCCGCGGCGTCGTCGATCCCGCGCGCGACGTCGTGCGCGGCCCGCGCGAGCTCGACGGCACGCGCGATCTCGCCGTCGTTCTCCCGCTGCTGCGCCTCGAACATGTGCCCCAGCAGTGCCGTGTACCCGTCGTCCGACCCCTGGAGCCGGGTGAGGACGGCCTGCGCGTCCTCAGGGGTCCGGGCCAGGACGAGGTCCGCGAGCTCTCGGGTGCGCGACCCCACGGACCCGCTCGTGCGCAGCAGCCGGCGCAGGCGCGCCAGCGGGCGCGCCGCCCGACCGGGGACGCCGAAGACCGAGGACGCCGCGATCGCCTCGAGCGCGATCGCGGTGGCGTCCGCGTGCTCGTCCGGCACCACCCACCCCTCGAGGGAACGCAGCACCCCCGGCACCAGCCCGATGACGCGCTCCTCCGCGCCGCGCACGGCCCAGGTGCCGAGCAGCCCGACGAAGCCGTGCACGACGGCGTCGGGCCGGCCCAGGTCCATCGCGCGCCGCACCGCGAACAGCAGGTTCTCCTGCTCCCGGCCGAGCTCCGCGACGGCCTCGCGCTGCCGCGGGCTCAGCAGCCGCGAGGCGCACCGCCGGGACACGGTCAGCGACCACGCGAGCACGGCCGCGTCGGTGGCCGTCTCCTCCCCCGCCGCGGCGAGCCGCAGCAGCCCGAACTCCCGCACGGTCTCGACCATCCGGTACCGGGTGCCTCCGTCGGCCTCCTCGACGCGCACGAGGGACTGCAGCTCCAGCGTCGTGACGTCGTCGTCCACCTGCCACCCGGGCACGTCGGGCAGCAGGGCGCGCGCTGCCTCCGCCGAGAACCCGTCGGGCAGCGTGGCGGCACGCCGCCACAGCGCCTGCTGACCGGGCGTGAGCAGGTTCCAGCTCCAGTCGAGCACGGCCTCGAGCGTGCGGTGCCGGTCGGGCACCGAGCGGTCGCGCACGCGCAGCAGGGCGAACCGCTCGTCGAGCCGCTCCTCGACCTCGGCGACGCTGAGGGTCCGCACGCGCGCGGCCGCCAGCTCGATGGCCAGCGGGAGCCCGTCCAGGCGGTCGCACAGGCGCGCGACGGCCGCGCGGTCCAGCAGGGCGTCGGGACGCACCGCGCGGGCCCGCTCGACGAACAGGCGCACCGCGGGGCCGCCGTCCTCCTCGTCCGGGTCGGCGCCGAGCGGCGCGGGCGCGTACGTCGACTCCTCGTCCAGCAGCAGCGGCGTCCGGCTGGTGGTCAGCACCCGCAGCCGCGGCGAGACGTCCAGCAGCACGCCGGCCCAGCGGGCAGCTCCCTCGATCACGTGCTCGCAGTTGTCCAGGACGACGAGCGCGTCCGCGTCGCGCAGCCGGGCGGCGACCTGGCTCGCCAGGTCGCCGGCCTGGAGCCGGTCGGCCAGGCGCAGGGTGCTCGAGCCGGGCGCCACGCCCAGCGCGTCGGCGAGCGCCAGGACGACGTCGTCGTCGGCCCGCACGCCGACCAGCTCGACGACGACCACGAGCCCGGTGCCGGCGACCGCGCGGCGCGCCACCTCCTGCGCGAGCCGCGTCTTCCCCAGCCCGCCCGGCCCCAGGACGGTGACGAGCCGGGCCGTCCCGAGGGCATCGCGCACGGCGGCGACGTCGGCCTCCCGGCCCAGCAGGGGCGTCGGGTAGCGCCGGAGGCCGCGGGCCGTCCCGGCGGCCGCCCGGGCCGGGGTCCCGACTGCTCCCGTGCCGGTCGGAACGGGCGACGGCGGGGCCTGTGACGGCGCCGACGGCGTGCCCTCCCTGGCGACGTCGGCGGCGAGCCGCTCGTAGAGCGAGACGGTGGCGGGTCCGGGCTCGCTGGCCAGCTCGCGCACCAGGACCGACCGCAGCCGGGTGAAGACGCGCAGCGCCTCCGCCGGCCGGCCGAGCCCGCCCAGGGCGCCCATGAGCGCGCGGGCGGCGTCCTCGTCCGTGGGGTCCGCGGCGACGTCCGCCCCGGCGACCTCGGCGACGACCGCGTGCCGGCCCGCGGCCTCGGCCGCGTCGCGGCGCACGAGCCGCAGCTCGTCGCGCCAACGCTGCGCGACGGTCGCGAGCTCGCGTGCGACGTCGGCGAACTCGCCCCCCTCGAGGTCTCCGCCGGGTGTGCCCGCCCACAGGCGCAGGGCGTCCTCAGCGGTCGCCTGGGCGGCGGCCGGGTCGCCCGAGACGACCTCGCGGCGCGCCCGGGTCAGCCCGTCGCGCACCCGGTCCAGGTCGGAGACGACGCCCAGGGCGTAGCCGGTCTCTGTCGCGCGCACGACACCGCGACCGGCGACCGCCCGCAGCCGGGAGACCAGGTTCTGGAGCGCGGCCCGCGGGTCGCCGGGCAGCGACTCCTGCCACAGCCGGTCGACGAGGCCGCCGGAGGAGACACCCCGGGGCCCCGCGAGCGCGAGGAGCGCGACCAGCGCCGCGGCGCGAGCCCCGCGGGGAGCGCGCTCGGCGCCGTCCGGACCCGCGACCCGGACCGGGCCGAGGACCCGCACCGCGGGCGCGTCGTCGGCAACGGGACCGGGGTCGGTGGCGTCACGCACGCCTGTGGAGCCTACCGGCCGCTCAGGCGCCCCGCCGCGACGGCCAGGGCGCGTCCGCCGGCCGCAGCGACGCCCACCCGCCCGCACGGCTCGCGGCGGCGGCGAGGACGCCCACGACGGCCGACGGGTTGTGCAGGCTGCCGTCGAGCACCCGGGCGACCGCCTCGTCCAGCGGCACCCACCGGAGCTCGATCTCGGCCTCCTCGCCCGTGCGCATGTGGCGGTCGGCGTCGGGCACCGGACCGAGGCCGCGGGCGAGGAAGACGCGCACCGCCTCGTCGCTGCTGCCCGGCGACGACGCGAAGTCGGCCAGCACGTGCCACCGCGCCGCGGTGGTGTCGGTCTCCTCCGCGAGCTCGCGGGCAGCCGCCTCCGCGGGGGGCTCGCCGTCGACGTCGAGGAGCCCGGCCGGGACCTCCCACATCCGTGACCGCACCGGGTGCCGGTACTGCCGCAGCAGCAGGACCCGGTCGGCGTCGTCGAGGGCGACGACCGCGACCGCACCCGGGTGCACCACGTACTCCCGGGTCACGGTCCCCGCGGCGCCGAGGTCGACGTCGTCGCGCACCAGGTCGACGATGCGGCCACGCTGCAGCACCTCGTGCCGCAGCACCGGCCGCGGGGCCTGCTCGTCCGCGACGGACGGGCCCGCCCCGCCGTCGGGCGCCGTCACGCGCCCTGGCGCTCGAGCGCCGCCGCGACCAGCCCCGAGAAGAGCGGGTGCGAGCGGGTGGGGCGCGACTTGAACTCCGGGTGCGCCTGGGTGCTCACGTAGTACGGGTGCACGTCGGCGGGCAGCTCCACGAACTCCACGAGCTGCGCGTCGGGCGACGTGCCGGAGAACACCAGTCCCGCCTCCTCGAGCTGCGCGCGGTACGCGTTGTTGACCTCGTACCGGTGGCGGTGGCGCTCCGACACCCGCTCGCTGCCGTACGCCTTGGCGACGACGGAGCCGGCCCCGAGGTGGGCGTCGTACGCGCCGAGGCGCATGGTGCCGCCCAGGTCGCCCTCGCCGCCCACGATCGCGAGCTGCTCGGCCATCGTCGCGATGACCGGGTGCGTGCTGTTCGGGTCGAACTCGGTCGACGAGGCGTCCTCGAGGTCGAGCACGTTGCGCGCGTACTCGATGACCATCGACTGCAGGCCCAGGCAGATGCCCAGCGTCGGCACGAGGTTCTCGCGCGCCCAGCGCAGCGCACCGACCTTGCCGTCGATGCCGCGCACGCCGAAGCCGCCGGGCACGAGCACCGCGTCGACGCCCTCCAGCGCCTCCTGCGCGCCCTCGGGCGTCTGGCAGTCGTCGGCCGCCACCCACCGGATGCCGACCTTCGCGTCGTTGTCGAAGCCGCCGGCGCGCAGCGCCTCGGTCACCGACAGGTACGCGTCGGGCAGGTCGATGTACTTACCGACGAGCGCGATCTCGACGTTGTGCTCCGGCTCGTGCACGCGCTCCAGGAGCTGGCTCCAGCCGTCCCAGTCGACGTCGTGGAAGGGCAGGTCGAGGCGGCGCACGACGTAGGCGTCCAGGCCCTCGGCGTGCAGCACGCGCGGGATGTCGTAGATGCTCGGCGCGTCGACGGCGTTGACGACGGCCTCGTTGTCCACGTCGCACATGAGCGCGATCTTGCGCTTGATGGGCTCCGGGACCACGCGGTCGGCCCGCAGCACGATCGCGTCGGGCTGGATACCGATGGAGCGCAGCGCGGCCACCGAGTGCTGGGTCGGCTTGGTCTTCAGCTCGCCCGACGGGCCGATGTAGGGCACGAGGGAGACGTGCAGGAAGAAGCAGTCGTCACGGCCGAGCTCGTGCCGCACCTGGCGCGCGGCCTCGAGGAACGGCTGGGACTCGATGTCGCCGACGGTGCCGCCGATCTCGGTGATGATCACGTCGACGTCGGGACCCGCCTGGTCGCGCATGCGCGACTTGATCTCGTCCGTGATGTGCGGGATCACCTGGACCGTGTCGCCCAGGTACTCGCCGCGGCGCTCCTTGGCGATCACGCGGGAGTAGACCTGGCCGGTGGTGACGTTCGAGGAGGCCGGGAGCTCCACGTCGAGGAACCGCTCGTAGTGGCCGATGTCGAGGTCGGTCTCGGCGCCGTCCTCGGTGACGAAGACCTCGCCGTGCTGGAACGGGTTCATCGTGCCCGGGTCCACGTTGAGGTACGGGTCGAGCTTCTGCATGGTGACGCGCAGGCCCCGCGAGCGCAGCAGGCGCCCGAGCGAGGAGGCGGTGAGTCCCTTGCCGAGAGACGAGGCCACACCGCCCGTCACGAAGATGTGCCGCGTCTGGTGCGTCGCACCCGTACGGCTGGAGGAGCGGGGCTGGAGTCTGTTCGCGCTGTCGGCCACGGAACTCCATCCTAACAGCGGGTCGGACGGCGGCACGCGGGCCGCGCGGTGCGCCTGGTCACTCCGCGGGTCGGTCGGCCGGTTCCGCAGCCTCGGCGGGCTCGCCAGGCTCGCCAGGCTCGTCGGTGGGCGCGGGGCCGCGGCGGCGCACGATCCCCGTCACGGCGGACCGGTCGGCCAGCAGGAAGCCGCCCACGACGACGACGCCCCCGACCACGGCGGCGAGCACCCCGACGCCCAGAGCCGGGAGGATCGAGGCGTCCGCCGGGAGCAGCGCGCCCGACACCAGCGACCCGGCCCACGCACCGAGCCCGGTCGCGACGACGAGCACGACGAGGGTCCGCGGGATCCCCCGCAGCGCCTCGCGGCCGGCGTACCGGCCCACCGCCGCGAGCAGGCCCGCCCCGGCGATCGTCATGCCCAGCGCCGTGGCCAGGCCGAGCTGGGCCAGCACGCCCGCCTGGTCCCGGACTCCCGTCACGGCGGGCAGCGCGAACGCCGCCACGGCCACGACCAGCCACCCGGCCGCCGTGACGACCACCGCCACCCGTTGGTGGTCGATCGCGTACAGCGCCCGCGACAGGTGCAGGATCAGCGCGAACCCGACGATCCCCGGCGCCATCCACGCGACGGCGCCGCCGAGCCCCGCGACCGACCCGCTCGCGATGCGGGCGAACACGGCCTCCACGGCCCCTGACGCGGCGACGAGCCCACCCACGCCCAGCCCGGACACCACGAGCAGCGTGCGGGTGGTCGTGGCGAGCAGGCCGCGGAACCGGTCGTGGCGTCCGTGCGCCACGTGCTCGGCGAGCCGCGGGAACGCGCTCGTCGCGAGCGGGAACGCCAGCACGGCGTAGGGCAACAGGTAGACCTGCTGCGCGAACGTGTACGTGGGGAACGTCTGCTCCGGCCCGAACTGGAACGCCGCCCCCATCACGGCGAGCACGGACAGCTGCTGCGCCACCAGCGCACCGACGCCGGCCAGCGCGAGGTTGCGGGCACGGACGCCCTCGCCCCCGGGGAAGCGCAGCGTGGGGCGCAGCCGCGTCCCCGTCCGGAGCACCGGGAGGACGAGCGGCAGCGCGAGGAACGCGACGCCCGCCGTCGTCCCCCAGCCCAGCCAGCCGATCGCCGTCGTCGAGAGCGCCGCGACGTCGCCCTGGTCGCCGTCGGCCATGCCGACGAACACGAGGTAGACGGCGATCACGGCGAGGCTGGACAGCAGCGGCGCGAACGCCTGCCAGAAGAAGCGCTTGTGGGCCTGCAGGATGCCGCCGAGCACCACCGCGAGCCCGTACAGCGGCACCTGGAGCGCGAACGTCCGCACGAAGGTGGCGGTGACGTCCACGAGCTCGGGGTGCTTGTCGCCCATGAGGAGCGACGCGATCGGCCCGGCGAGGATCGCGAGCAGGGCGCCGAGCGGCACCAGGACGGCGAGGGTCCAGCCGAGCAGCGCCGAGGCCACCCCGGAGGTCTCCTTCGCGGAGCGCCGCGCGATCGGCCCGGCGAGCAGCGGGACGACGGCGCCCGCGAGCGCGCCGCCCGCGGCGACCTCGAACAGCACGTTCGGCAGCTGGTTCGCCGCGGTGTACGCGGGGCCGACACCCTCCGTACCCACGGCCCACGACAGCACCAGCGACCGGGCGAACCCGACTAGCCGGCTCGCCACCGTCACGACGGTGATCATCGCGGCGGCGCCGGCGAGGGTCTGGGTCGCCGCCCGCAGCCCGCCCGGGCGCGACGTCATGGGTTCACTCCCCCGAGGCGGGTTCCTGCGCCGGGCCCGGCGTCGCCGCCGGGCGGCGACCCCAGCCGTCCGCGGCGCGCAGCCACGGCGTGCGCTCGACGACGGCGGAGAAGCTCACGCGCTCGGACGCGAGCGTGAGCCCGACGACGGACGCCAGCGCGGCGAGCCGCACCGCGCGCGGGGCGCCGAACGCCCACTGCGCGCCGACCAGCGCGCCGAGCGCGTTCGCGCCGCCGTCGCCCAGCATGTCCCGCTCGGCGAGGTCGCCGGGGGCCGCGACGGCGGCCGCACCGAGGACGACCCCGGTCGCCGCGCCCGCGGTGCCGCCCGCGACGGGCAGGCTCAGGGCGGCCGACGCCTTGAGCGCCCTGCCGGGACGCAGGTCGAGGAGGTTGAGCAGGTTGGCCGTGCCCGCGACGAGGGCGCCGTTCACCGCGACGTCCAGCAGGTGCCCCGCCGCGCCACCGGTCCGTCGGGTACCGACCGCGGCACCGACCAGCGCCGTCGCGCCGATGCCGAGCACCTTGAGCCCGCCGGTCGTGAGGCGGCCCTCGGCGAGCGCGCCGAGGTGTCCTCGCAGCCCCTTGACGCGCGTGCTCGTGTCCTCGGCGAGGTCGTCCACGAGCCCGAACGCGGCCGCGCCGGCGGTCGCGAGCGCGGCACCGGCCCGCTCCCGGCCGCCGCCCGCAGCGAGCGTCCCGGCGACGAGCCCGGCCGCGACGGCCGGGCCTTCGAGCATGCTCACCGGTTCGCCGCGGTGGTTGGTGCGGGTCCAGCGCGCGGCTCCGCCGGGCGGGTCGGTGTCCAGGGCTCGCCGGGCGAGCGCCGTGCCCGCCGCCGCGACGACCGCGCCTCGCAGCAGCGCGCCCACGCCGGCCCCGCCGGCCATCAGCCGTCCCCCTGCGTCTCGCCCTGCTCGACCACCGGCGGGAGGACGGACGCGCCCTCCTCGAATCCGTACTGGTCGACGGCGCCGGCGTCCTGGGCGGCGATGGCGAGCGGCACGACGATCTGCCCCGTCGTCTGCTCCACGCCGCTGACCGTGCTCACCAGGTCCGAGAGCCCGTCGTCGGCACGGATCGTGGCGATCAGGTCGCCGTCGTGCGTCGTCGGCCCGGCCACCACCGAGGTCCCCGCGATCTCCGCGGACGTCCCCGCGAGCGCGGCGAGGGCGCCCATCCCCGTCTGCTCCGGGTCGGCGTCCTGCGTCTGCTCCTCCTCGTCGGCACCGGTGGCGCCGCTCGACAGCAGCAGGATCGCGTCCGCGGGCGCGCTCGGCTCGGCCACCTGCTCCACGAGGCCCACCTGCTCCAAGAGGTGCTGCTGCTCGAGGGCGGCCTCGCTGAACGCGGACGGGCCCGCGGAGCTCGAAGAGCCCGAGGAGTCGGTGAGCGCCACCGTGAGCGACGCGGCGAGCAGCTCGGCCGGGCCGGAGTCCTCGTCGACGACTCCCTCGACGGCGTCGGTGGGCAGCTTCTCGCGCAGCCCGTCCGCGACGGTCTCCCGCATGGTCAGCTCGTCGGCCGACGTCCACGACGCGGCCAGCCGCTCCTGCGCGACGACCGTGCTGTCCGCCGCCTCCAGCTGGTCCAGCACGGCCTTGCGGTTCGCGTCGCTCACCTCGTCCACCTCGACGACGGCGACGTTCATCCCCGCGAGCGACCCGGCGACGAGCTGGTCGCCGGCGCTCTCGATGAAGCGCCGCTGGTCCTGTGCCGTGGTCTGCGCCTGCCCGAGCTCCTCGCGCAGGGTGTTGCGCTCGGTGCGCAGCGCGTCGACCTGCTCGGTGAGCTGGTCCCCGAGGGTGCCCTGGAGCGGGCCGGCACCGAGGATGATGCCCACCGCGAGGGCGAGGAAGACGGAGATCAGCGAGACGAGGTGATACCTGAAGTCGATCACGGTCGGCAGAGGTTCCTTGTCGGGTCGGAGCGGTCGGGTCGGAGCGGTCGGGTCGGAGCGGTCGGGTCGCAGCGGTCGGGTCGGGTCGAGCAGGATGCCGGGAGGGCGCGCGGGGGGCGTCACCCGCCGAAGAGGCTACCCACCCAGGAGACGAGGTCGTCGATCCGGGCACCGATCAGCCCGAAGAGCGTCTGCCCCGCGGCGGTGGACCACAGCGCCGCGACGACGGCAGCCACGCCCGCCAGGGACAGCAGCGTGAGCTGCAGGTTCGAGATCCGGGTGCGGTACAGCCGGGACACGCCCTTGGCGTCCACGAGCTTGCCGCCCACGCGCAGCCGGGTGAGGAAGGTGCTGGCCATGCCCGCCCGCCCCTTGTCGAGGAACTCGACCAGCGTCGCGTGGGTGCCGACCGCGACGATCAGCTCGGCGCCCTTGTCGTCCGCGAGGAGCATGGCGATGTCCTCGCTGGTCCCCGTCGCGGGGAACACGACGGGCTCGACGCCGAGCGCCTGCACGCGGTCCAGCCCGGGCGAGTTGCCGTCGCGGTACGCGTGCACCACGATCTCCGCGCCCGACGACAGCGCCCGGTCGGACACCGAGTCCATGTCGCCGACGATCATGTCCGGCTTCCAGCCCGCGTCGATGACTGCGTCGGCGCCGCCGTCGACACCGACCAGCACTGGCCGGTTCTCCGTGATGTAGGACCGCAGCATCGCCAGGTCCTCGCGGTAGTGGTAGCCGCGGACGACGATCAGCACGTGCCGGCCCTCGAACTTCGTCCGCACGTCCGGCACGCCGACGCCGTCGAGCAGGAGGTCCCGCTCACGCCGCAGGTACGTCATCGTGTTCTCGGCGAAGTTCTCGATCTCCTCCGACAGCCCCTCGCGCGCCGCGACCATGTCCGCCGCGACGGTCTCCGGGGACTGGCGGACGCCCTCCGCCACGGTGGTGCCGTCGACGACCACGGTGCCGCCGTCGATCCGCACCGTGGCGCCCTCGGGCAGCGCCATCACGGCGGGGCCGAGGTCGTCGACCAGCGTGATGCCGGCGTCGACGAGGATGCCCGGCCCCGCGTTCGGGTAGCGGCCCGACGTCGAGCGGGCGGCGTTGAGCACCGCCGCCGGGCCGACCGCCACCAGCGCGTCCGCCGCGACCCGGTCGATGTCGACGTGGTCGATGACGGCCACGTCGCCGGCGTGCAGGCGCTTGGTCAGGTCCTTGGTCCGCGTACCGACCCGGGCGGGCCCTGTCACGTCGGTGCTCTCGTCGCCGGCGTCGGGCGCACGCTCGGACTTGCGCAGGATCATTCTCATCGCCCCTATCGTCCCACGGTGGAGGACTCCAGGAGCTCGACCGCGTGCTGACGGGCGGTCGCGGACTCCTCCTGCCCTGAGAGCATCCGCGCCAGCTCGCGGACCCGCGCGTCGTCCGTGACCTCGCGCACGCCCGTCACCGTGACGCCGGCCCGGTCGTCGGGAGCGTCGTCGGGAGCGCCGTCGGGGGTGGACTTCGTCACCACCAGGTGCGAGTCCGCGAACGCGGCCACCTGGGCGAGGTGCGTCACGACGACGACCTGCGTGCTGCGCGCGAGCACCGCCAGGCGCCGGCCGACCTCGACCGCCGCGCGACCGCCGACGCCGGCGTCGACCTCGTCGAAGACGAACGTCGGCAGGGGCGCCGTGGCCCGGCCCGAGCCCGCGCCGGACCCGGCCTCGACGCGCGCGGTGGCGAGCGCCACCTCGACGGCGAGCATCACCCGGGACAGCTCGCCGCCCGACGCGCCCTTGCCCAGCGGGCGGGCGGGCGCGCCGGGGTGCGGCTCGAGGAGGAACGCGACCTGGTCGGCACCCCAGGGCCCCGGCTCGTCGGCGGGCGCGACGTCGACGACGAGCCGCGCGCCCTTCATGGCCAGACCCGACAGCTCCTGCGTCACCGCGTCCGAGAGCGCCTCCGCGGCCTTGCGCCGGCCGGTCGTCAGCCGCTCCGCCGCGCCCGCGAGCTCGGCGTCCAGCTCGGCCGTGCGCTCGCGCATGCCGGCGAGCCGCTCGCCGCCGTCGTCCAGGTCGAGCAGCCGCAGCCCCGCGTCGCTCGCCCACCGCAGCACGTCGTCGATGGTCTCGCCGTAGCTCCGGGTGAGCGTCGTGAGCTCCGCGAGGCGTGCGTGCGCGGTCTCGAGGCCCGCCGGGTCCACCTGCAGGTCGTCCACGTACGACGACAGCTCGGTCGCGACATCGGCGAGGAGGTACCCCGCCTCGGCGAGCCGGGTCGCGTGGCCGCCGAGAGTCGGGTCGTCGGAGGCCGCCGCCTCCAGCGCCCGACGTGCGCGCTCGACCGCCTCCACCGCGCTGCCCGCCGTCTCCACGTCGTCGCCCGCGACGGCGTCGTGCGCCTCCTGGGCCGCCACGCGCAGCTGCTCGGCGTTGCCCAGCCGCCCGACGAGGGCCGTGAGCTCGGCGTCCTCCCCCGACTGCGGGTCCACGCGCTCCACCTCGGCCAGGCCGAGCCGCAGGAGCTCCGCCTCCCGGGCGCGCTCGGCGGCCCGCGCGGTGAGGTCGTCGATCTCGGCCTGCAGCCCGGCACGCTCGGACCACGCCGCCCGGTAGGTGTCGAGGTCGTCCTGGTGGTCGGGGCCCGCGAAGGAGTCCAGCGCCTCGCGCTGCTTGGCCGCCGTGCGCAGCCGCAGCTGGTCGGCCTGGCCGTGCACGGTCACGAGCTCGTCCGCGATCTCCGCGAGCACCGCCTGCGGCACGCCGCGCCCGCCCAGGTGGGCGCGGGAGCGGCCGGCCGCCGCGACGGTGCGGAGCACGACGACGGTCCCGTCGTCGTCGACCTCGCCGCCCGCCTCGTCGACCCGCGAGGCGACGCCCGGGTGCGCGGCGACGCGGAGCCGCCCCTCGACGACGGCGCCGTCCGCGCCCGGTCGGACCGCGGCGGGGTCGGCCTTGCCGCCCATGAGCAGGCCCAGCCCGGTGAGCACCATCGTCTTTCCCGCGCCCGTCTCGCCCGTGATGACGGTCAGCCCGTCGGCCAGGGGCACCCGGGCGGCGCGGATCACGCCCAGGTTCTCGATCGCGATCTCCTCGAGCACCTCACGCCTCCTTGTCGTGCTCGTCGAGCTTCTCGTCGTGGCCCGGCCCGGGCGCCGGCGCCCGATGGTCCGGGCGCTGGGCCGCCAGCTCGCGCCACCCGACGACCGGCAGCGAGAACTTGGACACCAGCCGGTCGGTGAACGGCGCGGGCGAGAGCCGCGCGAACCGCAGCGGCAGCGCGCCCCGCCGCACCTCCACGAACGACCCGACCGGCAGGTCGATGCGTCGCCGGCCGTCGCAGGTCAGCACCGCCGGGACCGGGCTGCGCTCGAGCACCTTGACCGTGTACGTCGACCGGGGGCCGATCACCAAAGGGCGCGCGAACAGGGCGTGCGCCGACAGCGGCACCAGCAGCACACCGTCCACCTCGGGCCACATCACCGGCCCGCCCGCGGAGAACGCGTGCGCCGTCGACCCGGTCGCCGTGGACATCACCACGCCGTCGCAGCCGAACGACGAGAGCGGGCGACCGTCGACGGCGATGCCGACCTCGACCATCCGCTCGCGCCGCGCCTTCTCCACGGTCGCCTCGTTGAGCGCCCACCCCGTCCGGGGGGTCTCCTCCCCCGGCAGGTGCACGGCGACGTCGACGACGGCGCGCTCCTCGACCTCGTAGTCGCGGGCGGCCAGACGCCGCACCGCGTGCCGCAGGTCGTCGCGCTCGCTCTCGGCGAGGAAGCCGACGTGCCCCAGGTTGACCCCCAGGAGCGGGACCCCGGTACCGTGCGTCAGCTCGGCGGCCCGCAGGATCGTGCCGTCGCCGCCCAGGACCATGACGGCCTCGGAGTCGGTGACGCCCTCGCGGACGCGCGCCGCGGCCATGTGGTCGCCGAACGACTCGGCGAGGTCGTCGTCGTGCAGGGCCACCTCGAAGCCCGCCTCGGTGAGCTCGCGCACGGCCTCGGAGAGCGCCGCCACGGCCTCCGGGCGGCCCCCGTGGGTGACGATCAGGACTCGGCGGGTCACTGTGCTCCTCCGACGGGCAGGACGGGCGGGACGGACGGCGGCGTGCCAGGGTCGCCGGGTCGCCAGGCGACGGCGGCCGCCACGGCCTCGTCGGCCGGCTCGGCGGCGGACTCGGATGCGGCCGCCGGATCCCCGCCGTCGGGTCGGAACCAGCAGAAGTACTCGCGGTTGCCGCTGGGCCCCGGCAGCGGGCTCGGCACCACCGCGCGCGCCCGCAGGCCGTGCCCCGCCGCGGCCCGCAGGACGGCGAGCACGGCCTCGGCGTGCAGGGTCGGGTCGCGGACCACGCCGCCGCTGCCGAGCCGCTCTCGGCCGACCTCGAACTGCGGCTTCACCAGCAGCAGGGCGTGACCCTCCGGGGAGAGCACCGCGGCGAGCGGCCCCAGCACGAGCGTGAGGGAGATGAAGGACAGGTCCCCCACCACGACGTCGGGTGCGCGCTCCAGGTCGGACGGCGTGAGGTCGCGCAGGTTGAACCCCTCGACGACCGTGACCCGCGGGTCGGTCCGCAGCGCCGGCACGAGCTGGTCGTGCCCGACGTCGAGGGCCACCACCTGCCGTGCACCCCGGCGCAGCAGGACGTCCGTGAAGCCGCCGGTCGAGGCGCCGACGTCCAGGCACCACCCGTCGTCGACCGCACGCAGCAGCTCCTGGCCGGCCGGGTCGGCGGCGAGCGCGTCCAGCGCACCGGCCAGCTTGCCCCCGGCGCGCGACGCGTACCCCGGGTCCTCGGGATCCGTGTGCACCGCGACGGGCGCGCCGTCGGGCACCGGCGTGGACGGCTTCGTGACCACGCGGCCGTCGAGCCGCACGCGTCCGGCGTCGATCAGCTCCACCGCCTGCCGCCTCGAGCGGGCCAGGCCGCGGCGGACGAGCTCCGCGTCCATCCGCGCGTCCGTGCGTGCCACCGCCGTCAACGCCGTGGCCCCGTGTCCTGCACCCCGTCCAGCCCGGTGGTGCCCGGCGCGCCGTCGAGGCGCGCCCGCAGGCCGTCGTGCACCGCGGTGAAGCGCTCCACGTGCTCGGCGAGGGGGAGGTCGTCCAGGCCCTCGAGCTCGTCGGTGCCGGACGCCGAGCCGGTCCCGGCAGGAGCCCGAGGGGTCGGCCGGGCCCCGACAGGGGCGTCGGCAGCGGGGTCGTCCGCCGACCCGGCCGCCGCCGCTCCGGGCGTCGACTGATCCTGTGTCATGGTCCCTCCCTACCGCTCGCGGTCTCTTCGCCAGCACCGTTGACGGGTGCGCACGGACCGCCGGTCCGAGGGGCGGCTGGTCGCGCGGGTGTGCCGCCGTCCGAGGTCCGGGTCCACGCTACCTGCTGGCACGGACGTCCCGTGCACGACGCACAGCCCGCGACCAGGTCCGTGGCCGGCGTCCGAGCCGTCGGCCGTCGTCGTGCCCGCCCGGCGGGAGCGCGTCACCCCGCGCCCGCTCGTCACGCCGCGGTCAGGCGTGCAGCTCCGGGACGGTCGACGCCGACGCCGGGGCGCCCCGGTCCGCGGCGTCCCACGCGGCCGCGCAGGCCGCGCGGACGACGTCGATCCCGTGGGGCCCCTCTCGATCGAGCTCCAGCGCTCCGTCCACGATCCGCGCCGCGCGACCCTCGCACGTCCACCAGCCCTCGGCGGTCCGCTCCGGGACGGGGTGCGGCTCGAGCAGGGCACGGAGGTCGGCACCCACGAAGTCCGGGCGCAGGCCGGGCTCGGCCAGCACGGCGTCGCGTGCCGTGGACACTCCCGTGAGCACGTGCAGGCCGGGGTAGCCGCCGGCGCGCGCGCCGGCGAGGTCCGTGTCGAGGCGGTCGCCGATCACCAACGGCCGTTCCGCGCCCGCCCGGTCGACCGCCAGGTGGTACATCGTGGGCGACGGCTTGCCGGCGCTGTCCGGCTCGACACCGGTCGCCGCCACGACCGCGCCGACGAGCGCGCCGTTGCCGGGAGCGAAGCCCCGCGCCGTCGGGAGCGACAGGTCGAGGTTGCTCGCCACGTGCCAGGCGCCGCCGGCCACGGCGTAGGCCGCCTCGGCCAGGTCGCTCCAGGCCAGGCCCGCCGCGTAGCCCTGGGCCACCGCGTCGGGGGCGTCGTCCGCGGAGTCGACGACCGTCAGCCCCGCGGCGGCGACCGCCGTCCTCAGACCCGCCCCGCCGACGACGAGGACCCGAGCGCCCGGCTCCAGCCGCGTGCGCAGCAGCGCCGCGCACGCCTGGGCCGCCGTCATGACCTCGTCCGCGCCCGTCGGGATGTCCAGGCCCGTGAGCTGGCCGGCCACCTCCTCCGGCTCGCGCGACGCGTTGTTCGTCACGAAGACCAGCCGTAGACCCGCGGTCCGTGCCGCCGTCAGGCTGTCCGCGGCGTGCGGGATGGGCAGGTGGCCCTTGTATGCGACGCCGTCGAGGTCGACCAGCGCCAGGTCGTGCGCCGACGC
Source organism: Isoptericola sp. NPDC056134 (assembly GCF_042264825.1). Lineage (NCBI taxonomy): Bacteria > Bacillati > Actinomycetota > Actinomycetes > Micrococcales > Promicromonosporaceae > Isoptericola > Isoptericola sp. NPDC056134. The sequence goes on along the minus strand of NZ_JBHJVM010000004.1, from coordinate 2,859 downwards.
GAGCGGGACGGCGCTCCCCGCCAGGGTCGCCGTCATGCCTGGCTCGCGTCCGGGGCGCCGGCCTCCGTGTCCGGCTCGGCGCCCGCCGCCTGCTCCGTCCGAGCGGCCTCGGTCTCGCCGGCGTCAGCGTCGAGCTCGTCGGCGTCACCGTCGAGCTCGCCGGAGGTGTCGGCCTCGTGCGCGTCCTCGCTCGCGGTGGGCGGACCTGCAAGGACGTCGCCGTCCTCGGGGTCGTCCTCCGTGTCGAGGTCCTCGTCCACGGCGTCCTCGTCGTACGTGTCGTAGACGACGACGTCGTCGGACTCCTGCGTCAGGCCGGACGCCCGCTCGAGCTCGGCCGGGTCGACCCCTGCCAGGAGCCGCGCCGCCTCGTCCTCACGGCCCGCAGCCTCCAGGGCGGCCGCCCGTGCCTGCAGCACCCGGAGGCCCAGGTCTCCCCGCCGCTCGGCGGCGGGGATCCGGTCGAGCACGGCGATAGCGGCGTCGTGCTCCCCGAGGTCGCTCCGCGCTCCGCTCGCGACGATGGCGAGCTCGGTGCGCCCCTCGGCATCGAGCGTCCGCGCCTCCTCGCTCGCGGCGAGAGCCAGGGCACGCTCCGGGCGCCCGAGGCCGCGCTCCGCGTCCGCCATCAGCGGCAGGTGCTCGGAGGAGCCGTTGAGGCGTCGTACCGTGCGCAGCTCGCGCAGCGCCTCCGCGAACCTCCCGGTACGGTACGCCGCGATCCCCGCGGCTTCCCGCACCACGTCCACCCGACCTCCGCGACGCACCGCCGCCTGGGTGTGCTCGTAGGCACGCTCCGGGTCGACGTCGAGGAGTCGGCCCGCCATCACGAGGTGCAGGCCGATGCGCTCGGCGTTCTCCTTCGTCAGGCCGCGCAGACGCCCCCGGACGTCGCGGCTGAGCTGACCCATCGACGCGTCCTCGGCGATCTCCGGCTCGACGGCGCGCGGGCGCCGCTCGGCACCGGCCGCCGGTCGGGCGGGTCGTCCGCCGCCCGCGCGGCCCTGCCCCTCTCCGCTGCGCCGTCCGGTCGCCGGACCGCGAGAGCCGGCACCATGGGAGCCGGCACCACGGGAGTCGGCACCACGGGAGTCGGCACCACGGGAGTCGGCACCACGGGAGTCCTGCCGCGGCCCGCCGCTCCTGCCGTCGCGCGGCGCCGTACGGTCGCTCCCGTAGCCGCGGCGGTCACCCCGGTCGTCCGAGCGTCCTCGGTCCCCCGCGTAGCCACGACGGTCACCCGAACCCGCCCGGTCGTCCCGGCCGCGGCCGTCGCGGGACGACGCACGCCGGTCTCCGCGGTCGTCGCTACGCCCTCGCGCGTCGTGCTGCCCGGCCCGTCGGGAGAAGTCGCCCCGGTCACGGCCGTCACCCTGGCTCGGACGGTGCTCCGCCCCTCGGCGGGCGCCGCCACGCTCGTCCCGGCGGTCGTACCCGTCACGAGACTGCTCACGACCGCGCGAGGGCCGCTCCTCCCGGCGATCGCGGGACGCGGGTCCCCGACGGTCCCCCGTGTCGCGGGACGAACGCTCGGTGCGACGGTCGTCGCCGTACGCGCGCCCGCCCTCGGGTCGCCGTCCGGAACGCTCCTGGTCGCCTCGCTCGCGGTCGGCCGGACGGCCGCGACGCTCCGCCGTGCGGTCCGTGCGGTCCGTGCGGTCCGTGCGGTCCGCGCGACCCCGGCCGCCGTACCCGCCTCGGCCGTCTCGCGCCGCGTCACCTCGCGCCGGACGTCCCTCGCCCTGCCGGCGCTGCGTGCCCTCGCGCTGCGGACGCTCATCGCGTCCGCCCTGCGAGCCTCGGCTCCCGTTCCGCGAGCCCCCGCGCGCGCCCCCTTCACGGGACGACGGTGCACGACCCCCCGCACCGCCCTTGCTCTCGTCCCGCGGTGAATCGTTCACGGTCTTCCTTTCCGACGCCGACACGACCGGTATTCTCCCACGCCACATCCTCGGAAGAGTGGTCGCGAAGCCTCCTCCGGATGTGATGGCAGGCACGGGGCCGAGCCTCACGATCCATGCCACCACGGGCCCTGCGCCCATGCCAGGCGCACGCGCTCCGCGGCGGCGCCGAACCCGTGCTGCCGTCATGACGGGCTCCGCGGAAATGGGGGCTCGTCGAAGCCCGAGTGGCGCCGAGCGAAGCCGTCCGAGCACGACGTGCTCACCAGGAGGGCGGACCTCGTGGTCGTCCCGGCTCCACGCACGCGCGCACACGCCACCGGACACGACGCGCACACGGCGCACAATGCCCAGTGCACCGCATCCGGGTATGCGAAAGGCCCACCCCGGTGTGGGGTGGGCCTTTCGTGAATGGGTGTCCGGCGGCGTCCTACTCTCCCACCCCCTCGCGAGGGCAGTACCATCGGCGCTGAAGGGCTAAGCTTCCGGGTTCGGAATGGGACCGGGCGTTTCCCCGACGCTATGACCGCCGTAACAGTATCGAGTTTTCGGGGTGACCCCTTGCCTGCCACCAGGTTGGTATCTGGTGGTGGTGGGGGTGGTGCCCGTTTCTCGGGAACCGCACAGTGGACGCGAAGCAGTGTTATTGACCAAACAGTGTTTGGTAGGTGTGTGAAGTTGTTGGCTTATTAGTACCGGTCAGCTCCGACAGTCTTTAGTCCTGTCTTCCACATCCGGCCTATCTACCCAGTGGTCTAGCTGGGTGCCTTCACCCCGCAAGGGGGATGGAAACCTCATCTTGAAGCAGGCTTCCCGCTTAGATGCTTTCAGCGGTTATCCCTTCCGAACGTAGCTAACCAGCCGTGCTCCTGGCGGAACAACTGGCACACCAGAGGTTCGTCCGTCCCGGTCCTCTCGTACTAGGGACAGCCCTTCTCAAGTTTCCTGCGCGCGCAGC